>JAJDHA010000002.1 GCA_030265965.1 Odoribacter sp. OttesenSCG-928-L07 | reverse complement strand
CTTTTGACCGTTCAAGGTCGAAAATTTCGACCTTGAAGAAAGTGCGTCATCTATAGATAGATATACAATATACCCTTCCGGAAATTTCTCCGGATTGTTTTTTACTGCTTCATTAATCCGTTTTGTTTCAACGCCGTATAATTCGGCTACATCACTATCTAAGATTACTTGTTGCTCTTGAATGGTGATGATTTTGGTTTCAATAGATTGTAAGTTCATATTAGTAAATTTTATTGTTTTTATTTTCTCGAACTGGTCGAAAATTCCGACAAGTTGTATTTAATAGCTCATCTTGTTTATATTAAATATTAGGTTTTTTCTTAACAGTATGTTTAACTTTCAACACCGAAAGATTAAACTCAAGAGTTGTCTCCGTTTCTGTCGTTTGAAAATCATCGCCCAGAATATCCGATATCAACTCGCCACTTTTTTGCATTAATGACTTTTGTTGCTTCTTGTTGGTTTGTTGCGAGAGTATTGCCATATTGCGCGACAACTCTCTAACTTTTGCAAAGGTTTCGATAATTGCAATTGTTGTTTCCGTAGCAGTTGGACTTTTGAGGATTGTTGCGAGCATGTATAAGCCTTTTTCGGTGAAGGCTTTGGGTAATTTACGGATGCCACCCCAACTTGAAGTCGAAAATTTCGTCTTCAAGTTTTTCCATTCATTTTCTTCTAAAGAGAATACATATCCTTCCGGAAATTTCTCCGGATTATTCCTGACTGCTTCATTAACCCGTTTTGTTTCAACGCCGTATAATTCGGCGACATCACTATCTAAGATTACTTGTTGCTCTTGAATGGTGATGATTTTGGTTTCAATAGATTGTAAGTTCATAATTGTACATATTAAATGTTTATACTTTAATATGTAAAAACAACATAAACATTACCCAATATTAATGAATTTTTATTAAAAAATGTATTTTCTTTTATGATTATTTATTACAGATTAAACTGCTCATTAAGTGTTAATTGGCAATTATTTCATTCGTTTTAATAATTTCTGCGTATCTTTGCAGCTAAATTTAAAATTTAAAATTTATGAGTTTTAGAATTGTAGTTCTAGCAAAACAAGTGCCCGACACGCGTAACGTCGGTAAAGATGCAATGAAAGCCGACGGCACGGTGAATAGAGCAGCGCTTCCTGCGATTTTTAATCCGGAAGACCTTAACGCTCTTGAGCTGGCATTAGAAATGAAAGACAAAATGAAAGGCGCAGAAGTTATTATTGTAACGATGGGTCCGTCCCGTGCTGCCGAAGTTATCAGAGAAGCTATGTATAGAGGCGCTGATGCAGGTTATTTGGTCGCCGATAGAAAGTTGGCAGGCTCAGATACTCTCGCAACTTCTTACGCTCTATCATTAGCAGTAAAAAAATTATTCCCTTGTGATGTTGTTGTTGCCGGCAGACAAGCCATCGACGGTGATACCGCACAAGTTGGTCCGCAAACAGCTGAGAAACTTAATATTCCTCAGATTACTTATGCTGAAGAATTGTTGGACATCAGCGAAGATGGTGTCACTATCAAACGTCGTTTAGAACGTGGTACAGAGGTAGTGAAATCAGCTTTTCCTGTCCTTGTAACAGTTCACAGCTCGGCGCCTGAATGCAGACCACGTAATGCGAAACTGACGATGAAATACAAACATGCCAAAACTGTTTCGGAATTTCAAAATGACGACAGCGATTATATTGCTATGAGGAATATTCGCCCTTATCTTTGTATCTCAGAATGGACAGCAGCAAACTTAAATGCTGATGATAATCTTCTGGGATTGAGCGGTTCTCCTACGAAAGTAAAAGAAATTGAAAACGTAGTCTTAACCCACAAAGATGCATCCGTTTTATCATCTTCGGATGATGATATTAATTTATTGATGAAAGAATTGATCGCAAGTCATGTGATCGGCTAAAATTTGTTTATTATGAATAATGTAATAGTATATTGCGAAATAACAGAAGAAGGTCACGTAGCTGATGTCAGTCTCGAACTTCTTAGCAAGGGCCGAAAATTGGCTAATGAAATTAATACTCAATTAGAAGCGATAATTATCGGTAATAATTTAAAAGGTATTGAAAAGGAAGTATTCCCATTTGGCGTTGATAATATTTATCTTGCAGATGATAAACGTTTGTTCCCTTTCAGCACCTTGCCGCATGCGAATATTGTAATTAAACTTTTCCAAGAACAAAAACCGGAAATAGCTCTTTTCGGAGCAACTTCCGTAGGTCGCGATTTGGCGCCGCGCGTAGCTTCTGCTTTGCGTTGCGGATTAACTGCCGACTGTACAAGTCTTGAAATCGGTTCGCACGAAGATTCTAAATCCGGACAAAAATTCGATAAACTTCTTTATCAAATTCGTCCTGCTTTCGGAGGAAATATCATTGCTACTATTGTTAACCCCGAAACTCGTCCGCAAATGGCGACAGTTCGCGAAGGTGTTATGAAAAAAGAAATGCTTTCCAACGATTATAAAGGTAAAATAACTACTTTAGATATTAAAAATTACGTTACAGATGCAGATTTTGTTGTTCAAATAATTGAACGTCAGATTGAAGCTCAAAAGATTAATATTAAAGGCGCGCAAATTATTGTTGCAGGTGGTTACGGAGTTGGAAGCAAGGAAAACTTCAATCTTCTTTACGATTTTGCTGATGCAATCGGCGCTGAGGTAGGAGCTACAAGAGCTGCCGTTGATGCCGGATTCGCTCCGCACGAACGTCAAGTTGGACAAACCGGTGTTACTGTTCGTCCTAAACTTTATATCGCCTGTGGTATCTCCGGCGCTGTTCAACATAGAGCTGGAATGGATCAATCGTCGAAAATTATTTCTATCAACACTGATCCGAATGCACCTATCAATGCAATTGCAGATTACGTGATTAACGGTAATGTTTTGGAAGTACTTCCGAAAATGCTAAAATATTATAGACAAAATAGTAAGTAAAAACATCCCCCTAACCCCCTTCAAAGGGGGAATTTGATACTACGTAATATCAAAAAGTCCCCTTTAGGGGATTTAGGGGCAAAAATATAAGAATCATGGAAAATTATTATTCGGATAATCCGAGTTTAAAACATCATTTAAATAATCCTGAAATGAAACGTATTGTTGACCTTAGGGAAAACAATTACGTCGAAAAAGATAAATTCGATTTTGCTCCTTTAGATTTTGAGGATGCAATGGATAGTTATGATAAAGTTGTTGAAATTATTGGTGAAATCTGTGCCGAAACATTAGCGCCGGCTGCTGAAGATACCGACCATAACGGTCCGCAATTAATTAACAACGAAGTTCATTACGCAAAAGGTACTGCTTTGAGTTTGGAAAAACTTAATGATGCTGGTTTGTTCGGTATTGCTTTGCCAAGAAAATACGGCGGACTCAATCTAAGTATTGTTCCTTATGTTATGGCTGCCGAAATAGTTTCTCGTGCTGATGCAGCTTTTGCAAATATTTGGGGACTTCAAGATTGTGCTGAAACAATTCTCGAATTTGCCAGCGAAGACCAAAAAGAAAGATTTCTTCCGAGAGTTTGTGCCGGCGAAACTATGGCAATGGACTTAACTGAGCCTGATGCCGGTTCCGATCTTCAAGCGGTTCAGCTTAAAGCTACTCAAAACGAAAAAGGGGAGTGGTACCTTAATGGCGTTAAACGTTTTATCACAAACGGTGACGCTGATATTGCTCTCGTTCTCGCTCGTTCTGAGGAAGGTACAAAAGACGGTCGCGGATTGTCGTTATTTATTTACGACAGAAAAAGCAATGCTGTTAAAGTTAGAAGAATTGAAAATAAACTCGGTATTAAAGGTTCTCCAACCTGCGAGTTAGTGTTCGAAAATGCTCCGGCAGAATTGTTGGGAGAAAGAAGAATGGGACTTATCAAGTATGTGATGTCGTTGATGAATGGCGCTCGTCTTGGAGTTGGTGCTCAGTCGGTTGGAATCTGCGAAGCTGCTTATCGCGAAGCATTAAAATACGCTCATGAACGCGAACAGTTTGGTAAAGCAATCATTCAATTTCCGGCAGTTTACGAGATTTTGTCTGTGATGCAAGCAAAAACAGAAGCATCTCGCTCGTTATTATACGAAACAGCTCGTATGGTTGATATCTACAAATGTTATAATGCAATTTCCGAAGAGCGCAAGCTTGAGCCTGAAGAACGCAATATTCAAAGATCTTACAATAAAAAAGCGGATATGCTTACTCCGATACTCAAGTTGATGTCGAGTGAATATTGTAATCAAAATGCTTATGATGCGATACAAATCTTTGGCGGAACAGGTTATATGAAAGATTTCCCTGTTGAGAGAATTTACAGAGATGCGCGTATCACAACAATTTACGAAGGAACATCGCAACTTCAAGTTGTGGCGGCTATTCGTGGTGTTGGTAACGGACAAATCCTCAGCATTATCAAAGAATATGAAGAAAGAGAAATTCCTGTTGAATTTTCTTCACTTCGCGAAAAGTTGATTGCACTTACAGAACAATATGTTAAGAGTGTTGCAACAGCACAAGCTTTGGAAAATGCTGATGCTTGGGATTTCTTAGGTAGAAGAATGGTTGAGATGGCTGCAAATATTATTATGGCTTATCTTCTTCTTTTCGATGCCGCCCGTAATGATTATTTCGTCAACATTCTAAAAGTTTTCATGAATATGATTGAAGCTCAAAACATGTCGAGCGCAAGATTTATTGAAAACTTTAAAGCTGATGAATTAGATTATTATAGAAAATAACATTTAGACAGAGTTACAAAATTACAGAATTGACATAAAAAATTAATTAATAATATGTCAATTCTGTAATTTTGTGATTTTGTTATAATGCTCAACTTACATTTTCACCCATTTCCCCGTTGCGGAAACAGAATTTTTGCTTGTTACACGATAAACATACACACCTTTTGGCAAAAAAGAAACGTCTATTGAGTTAGAGCCTTTGACAACATTACATTTCAACATACTTTGTCCGGATGTGTTTACTAATTCCAATTGACCACCGGCGTTTGTTAATACCGTAACATAATTACTTCCTGGGTTTGGATAAACATAAACATCATTGTTGGATATTTCGTTATTGGACGCATAGTTGTGAAACGCATTAAAATGCGTCTCTGCGGCGGGTGAATTTTTAATTTGAATTTCCTCCATTTCTAAACAAATATCATGGAAAAAACAAAGAACTCCTTGCGCCATATATGATGATGCGCCGGTATTTGCCTTTGTTATATCTAACAGCTTGCTTATTTCATCTTCCTTCATATCAAAATATGTTCTGCCTGATTTGTGAAGATCTCTTTTAAACTCAAAGAATGAAAGATAATTCAAATGTTCGAAATATTGATTTTCGTTTAGATTGAAGTTTTTCGGAATTGAAGTTAAGATAGAATATGCCTTTTCGAAATCTTCCATTTGATAATAAACTTCGGCAAGGGAATATTTTGCGCTTAGATTATTAATAACTTCGTACCAATCGAGCAATTGATTTAAATCATAAATCGAATCTGTTTTAATTGTTTGCAAAGCCGTATTACTTATTTCCGCCATTTGCCAGCTTATTTCTAATAATTCTTCGTGCATTTGCATTGCAGCTTGTAAAAGTTTTTCATCGACAGTGATTCCGTTTTCATTATCGGTTAAAACTTTATCATAACCTTTTGAGTAGAAAACATCTAATAATGAGGAGTATTTTTGATCAAGTTGAGTGTATGCGAATATCTCTTCCTTATCGTTTGCTTTTCCACTTTTATCAACAATTATTACATCATTATTACAAATGGTTGATTTGCATTGATTGGCAACAGCGTTAGGGTGTTTTGTAACTCTCGAAGACACTGAGGCAGGAGCATGATTTCCGCCTGTGCTGTAATAATAATTTAATGTTCCGTATGCTGAATTTCTAATGTTGAAAGTAGCATTTGACGAAAAGTCATTATCTGCACCTTTAGTGGCATTACCTTGAGAACCGCGTACTCTTGCACCCATAGAAATAGAGATATCATAGGCATTGCCTGAAAAACTATTACATTGAAATTGTAATCCTGTTATAGGAAATGATACCATTCCAGTTGTTTCACTGCCAACAGAAATCGCACTATTTAAGTTATTAAATGTGTTTAAATAAATTAAATTATCATCGCTATTGCCATCGTAAACATATACTCCGCAATTGGTTATTGAATTTGATGAATTTGAATAAAGAGTATTACCTTCAACTTTATACCCTGTACTTGCATTAATGCGTATTCCAATTGGTGAACTAAAAGGATTGTTGTCAAGTTTAACATTTGACAATGTTGTTTTGAAATTATTAACACCGTTTGACAGAACTGCTGTTTTATTTTTATTGAAATCGCTTCTGTTGACACTAAAAGTAAATGTAGTACCGTCTGTTGATGCTTGTATGGCATTTGAAAAACCTGTAAAAGTTGATTCGCTTATTTGTTCAACGCAATAACATTTTCCGCTGTTATTTATAGTTAGCGGACAATATTCATCTACGCTAAAGTATGCACCTTCAGAAAAAATAGCTTGTCTTTTATCCGTTGTTTTACTCATATTATTAGTGAAGTTACAACCTTTAAATTTAATTCCATAAACCTTCCAAAGAGAAACGTGATTATCGAAAGAGGTGTTGTTAGCCGAGAACAGATTATTATCATCAACAATAAAATTGCATCTTGTAAAATAACTTTGATTGTTTGATATTCTACCGGAGGGTGAAGCCGGATATTCCCAGAATGTTACCGCGTTTGCGTTGTTTTTAAACGTAGCGTCTTCCGCTTGGATAATTCCGCCGGAGGAAGAAACATTTGAATTAGCATCGTATGTTGCAATTGCGATAACAGCATTTTCTATAGTTGCACCATTTTGCAGGATTACAGTTCCTTGGTTTTGGGGTGTTTGTGCGAGGTTTTTGTTGCCGATTACTCGGATGCCTTGCCACATTTTATTTGTAGTGCCATTAGTAAGCTTGCCGCCATTTACTACTAAAGTTGCAGACACAGGAACTTTAATAATAGCTTTCTCATAATTTTTTATAGTTCCGGTAATAGTAACAGTAGCATCGGGTTTAACAGTAAAGCCTTCTGATTTAACATCGCTGCCGGAAATAGTACAAGTAGGTATTTGTACGGCGAAACGTTTGGACACATGATAATTATTATCACCACCTTGATGACCTAATTTAAATGTTATTGTTGCGCTATCTGCCAAATAAGTAGGATTAGTTTTAAGTTGAAGATTTGCTATTAGACCATAACCTGAAGAATCTTGAAACAATTCAGTAGGTTCAACTTTCCAAGAAATTCTGTTGAATGTAGCATTAGTGTAAGATGCTGTATATGTTGCACTACTGGTAACCAAATCTGGCCCAGTTAAAGACATGCTGTAGTTGCGTTTGTAATAGTGGTAAGTTCCGTATTGTAATGATAGTTGTCCAGCGAATGTTGGAAGTTGATCTTTTGGATGTTTAAAAATGGGCAAAAAGTTCTATGGATAAATTTTCTTCAACATCTGCAGCATAATTTGCAAAAGTGCCGTTAGGTTTAAAATAATTAATATACCGGAAATTAGGATCTTGCGCGAATAATCTAATATTAAAAAATATTATGGAAATTATATTGGTTAATAACAACACTAGAAGCAATTTATAATTAATCTTTTTTACTCTCATTGTTTGCATTTTTATTCATATATAAAATAATATAAAAGTTTCCTTTCTCCATTTTCTGATAATCTATATTGTCGAACTGGATAGTCATCAATATAATCATATTCAAAATTAATATAACTATCTCCATTATTAACGTCATAATAATAATTTTGCAAAGAATTATTATTAGAAGGATTGTAAACTATCGATTTAATATGGAATAAAATAATTTTGGGAAAAGCAATTCTAGCATTGTGTTTTTTATCATATTTTATGTTATTTATGCCAGCTACAAATGATGTTGAATTGGCATAAAACTTTTTTATATTATTTTCTTCCCATATGATATTATAATCAATATCATAATTTATACCCACATCTTGTAAGAATTTTTTTTCTATCCTTATGCACTCATGTTTATTATTATATGAATAAGAATATTTAAGAATAGGATATACTGACTCCTTGTCATTATTATATCCTGTTGTGAATTCAATTATAGAATCTAATTCTTTTTCATTATTCCAGAATAATAAATAATATCCCAAATTATATTCATAATCACAATACTCTATTTTGTAAATATATCCTATAGAATCATAATGGAAATTAAGCTCACTAAGGGTGTAATTTATTGCTGAATTGTATGTTATCAAACGTTTATTTGAATCCCAAGTATAACTTTCTACGATAGTGGAAGAATCTGCAGAAAGAATCTTGGATAAATATTTTATATTTTGTTCTGGTTCTGGTTTTTCACAAGAAAAAGCTAAAAACAAAATGAATTGTAAGAGAAACATATATTTTTTCATAAAATTAAAGTTAATAATAATCAATATAATTATAATATATTCTGAGCATGTTTTAAAACAAACTCATAATCTTCCGGATATCTTAAGTAACCTGTCTTTAAAAACTCAGTTAAATCGGTTCTTATTGATGCATTAGTTAATGTTCCATTTTTTATTAATATTTGTCCCAACACATTAATGGGGATTGAAATAGACATTTGTCCAAAATATTGTTTTAATGAAGAATAGTGGTTTAATTTTTGCAAAACATCTTTAATCAATAGTGTTGTTTGTGAATTATTTAATTGTGAAACTATTTCAGGTTGATATATCATTATCTCTAAGATAATAAAATCAAGAGAATATTTTCCTCGATCATATGAATTGTTCAATGTTGTTATTCTGTCAGGAATACGATTAAAATAATATGATAATAGACAATAAACAATATCTTCTCGACAAAAGAGCTCATTTAGTCCATTAAAATAATTTCTTAATAAACCAAATGCAATAATCTGATTATCAAAGCCAAATATATCAATCATCATAGGGTAATATAAACATGTTTCTAAGAGCCTATATGTAGAAATTGCATACAAAGTATCTTCAGGTAGTTGTAGAAGAGCATATCTATCAATATCAATAGGTAACGCTTTCCACTCTTCCGTACCTGGAAATAATGGGTACTGATATCCGTTGTATTCCATTTTATCACGCTCTTTGTAAGGGTGGTAAGTAGTCTTCTGTGCCGCTAATGGTATTATTATCTGTATTAGCAAAGTAAATAATAATAGTTTTTTTAATGTGTACATAAATTTTTAATTTTAAAATAATTACCTGCAAATGTATAAGAAAAATTTTATTATTCCAAATGTTTTGATAAAAATTTTCATTCCATAAATTTTCCAAAAAATCCGATCACCTTTTTACAACTAAATTCTTTGTTGTATTTTTGCCAACCGTGAGGTTGTAACGTGTAGAAGAAGCCGATAAAGCCGATAAAGTGGATTAAGCCACGGTTTAGCGTCATTGCGAGGAGCGTAGCGACGTGGCAATCTATGAAAATACAAAATTAACATATTATAACAAAAAATCTTTTATGTTAATTCAGCAATTATAACGTTTATTAATCAATTTTTTCTATACAGGTTAATTTTTCATATGTCACAGGTAATATAAAATCCAGTTCACTTGAAAACACACGAGTTAAACAAACTCTTAACGTATCTTTGCTTCTATAATCTTTAGGAATTGTATTTGTAAAGAAAATAGGGTAAGAAGTTAACCCACAATCATCATCTGGTAAAAACTTTGCTGTAGCTTTTTTATCACGAAAACGTTCGTCTATGTCGTCGCCGACATCCGGATAAATTGGCGTTTCAAAGTAAACGAAACTGCCAGTAAAGCAACCTTCGCAATTTTTTTGTTTTACGCATCCTGCAAATATTATTGCCGGTAATGCTAATAATAAAATTAGTTTCCTCATAGTTGTTAAATTTTGGTTGTATTTTGTTAATATAAGTGAACTTACTCTACCGGATATCTTGACATTCCTGGTTCACTATCTTCAAAAAGCCCTGTTTCATAGAAATAATTTGCCATTTTCAAAGCATCTCCTTTAGATTTTTTTGTGGCTCTTAACTCAAACCATTGTGGCATTACTTGTTTTACAAATTCTGTATTTGTTTCCAAAATAATTTGATTTAAGTCAAACAAATTATTTTCATCATAAGTTTTCACATAGAAATTACTCCCATAGCTTATTACACACAAATCTCCCATCTGCTCCCCAATTAGATTTAAACAATGGTCAATTTTCATCGTATAATGAGCATAAGCAACTATTTCGTTTTTTTCTAAATTAGAAATAATTTGCGTTATCTCTTCACAAGTCTTAGGAAATTTAAATCTTAATGGAATTTCCTTGAATTTGTATTGAGAAGAAGTATGAATTGTATAAACATACTTTTTGTCAAATTCTTTTATTGATGAAATGAAATTTTTAATTTGATTGTCAGTATAGGTTGTGTCAATGCCAATAAGAATATACTTATCCTGTATTTCACTTAACTCAACTTGTTCTCCATGATAATATCTAAAGTCTGTAAAGTTACAATTACATTGTGTTGTTGGACCGTCATGTTTTGTACAACTTGCTAAAAGGAAAGCAATTGCTATAATTATTAAAATTAGTTTCTTCATAGTTGTTAAATTTTGGTTAATAATTTGTATTTATATTTTATTTTTTCAACAATTTAAGATAATCATATTCAGACGCCTCGTTGTCAATCACTCTCGTTTTTTCAATTATCATTGTGTCATTAGGCAAAAAAGTAACAAAATGTGTACTTGTTTCTATTAACGGATTAACATCCCACAATCGTTTAACAAAAATTGTTTTATAGTTAAGTGCATGATAATATAATTTGTGATCCTCATTAGTATTTATATTATATGAATAAATAGTATCATTTTTTGAAAACACATAAATATTGCAGTTTTCGCACGGATAAACTTCAACCCATTCTCCTACAAGTTTATGTTTTAGAGTGTATTGTTGTGTATTATCTTCAAAAACAATTCTTTTATTTGTAATAGGTATTTTTATAAAATGAAATGGTTGTTCATAAACAGTAGTAACATTTCCTGTTTGTAGGTTATTTATAGTAACAATAATGTCTTTTTTATATTCTTTGACTTCTGTAATATCAATTGACCAACCTCCAGAAGTTTTTGGCACTTCAAAAACAGCAATAATGTAATTTTTAGAGAAATCATTTGTAATAGATAAAATTTTATTATTACTAAGATTAAGAAAACTTTCTTCCATTTTTGTTATTAACTCATTCCATTCTAATTGAGATTTAATAATAAATTCGTTTTTAGGAAACATTATATTCGGAGATAATTTGCCATGTGCAATAGTAGTAATCTCAATTTCTATTGGATATTTTTCATTGTTGCATCCTACAAGTATTGTAGCTACGAAAGCAATGAGTATAATTAGTTTCTTCATAGTTGTTAAATTTTGGTTAATAATTTGTATTTAAATTTTATTTTTTCAACAATTTAAGATTTAGAGTAGTAAGTAGCTTTCTGTCCTGCTAATGGTATTATCTGTATTAGCAAAATAAATAGTAAAAGTTTTTTTAATGTGTACATAAGTATTTAATTAAAAAATAATTACCTGCAAATGTATAACAAAAATTTTGTTAATCCAAATGTAATAATGAAAATTTTTATTCCATAAATTCCAAAAAATCCAATCACCTTTTTACAACTAAATTCTTTGTTGTATCTTTGCCAACCGTGAAGTTGTAACGTGTAGAAGAAGCCGATAAAGTAGATAAAGTCACATTTTAGCGTCATTGCGAGGAGCGTAGCGACGTGGCTATCTATGAAAAATACAAAATTAACTATTATAACAAAAAATCTTTTATGTTAATTCAGCAATTATAACGTTTTTTAATCAATTTTTTCAATACAAACTAACTTAAAAGGAAGAATATCATAATTATATATTAAATTAGGAATAAACTTAAAAGATAGACATACTGTTATGGTATCGGAAGACTTAAAAGCTTTTGGAATAGGTTCAATAAAATAAAGTGGTGTAGAAGAGGTGTCGACATAAAACATTGCATTTATCTTATTACAGTAGCTTGGTGCAATATAATCAGGACATATTGGTTCTTCAAAATAGACCCATTTGCCAGTAATACAACCTTCACAATTTTTTTGTTTTACGCATCCAGCAAATATTATTGCCGGTAATGCAAATAATAAAATTATTTTCTTCATAAATTTTTTAGATTTTAAAAATTCTTACAAAGATAAATACTTATAATTATTTTTTCCAATTTTCAAAACAAAATCAAACAAAACATGGTAATTTGTAGTTTTTGCACAATGTGCTTAGATTCTGTATGTAAGACTGCTGGAAAAACACTGCGCAATATTTTGACAATATTTAACTAAGAAAATGTTAAAAATTCATTTTCTAATATTAATGAATCTTAATGAACGTGAAATTTAGTGAAAATGAGGTAAAAATAAATATGTTAATTCTGTAATTCTGTAATTTTGTTATATTCCTCTACTTCTCCAGCACAATGATCACACTTAGCTCCTGTTACAGTGCAGTAAACATTAACCTCATTTCGCATTCTTAATATTCCCATAAATGCAAATATCAGCGCTTCTTTGTAATTAATAATAATTTCTTTAGGAATGATAATGTTCTTGTTGTTTGTATGATATTTTATTCTTTCTATTAAATGTTTATTTAAAGCGCCGCCACCAGTTATTAAATTTTTTTCTTTATTCTTTATATGTTTTGATATCTGAATAGCAATATGTTCGGTGTATGTTGATATTATATCTTCAATTCGTGATTTATTTTTGTATTTATTGAGTATTGGCTGAATATAATTTTCAACATATTCTTTTCCTAACGATTTTGGCGCCGATATTTTATAATATTCTAAATTGTTTAATTCTTCTAATAACTCAGGAATAATTTTGCTGTCGCGTGCTATTTCTCCATCTTTATCGAATTCTTTACCAACTAATGTTGCTAATTCATTTAATACAATATTTGCCGGACAAATATCAAAAGCAATCCGTATTTTGTTGCCATTAATATTTTTATTAAAGGAGATATTACTAAATCCGCCAATGTTGATACAGCTATCGAAATCGCTGAAAAGTAGATCGTCGCCAATTGGTACTAAAGGCGCGCCTTGTCCGCCCAACATTACATCTTTCGAACGAAAATCGTAAATTACGGTTTTCTTGCAGATTTCTGAAATAACTTTACCGTTTCCAATTTGCAAAGTATAACTTTTTTCCGGTTGATGAAAGATGGTATGTCCGTGGCTTGCGACAAAATCGGGATTGATATTATGTCGTTCACAGAAGAGATTTACTTGCTCTCCGAGATAGCTTCCGTATTTATTATCGCAACTTTCCAACTTGTTTCTTAAGAACGCATCATCCAATAACTTGTGAATATAATTTGGGTAGGGGATAGTTTCAGCAATATTGATTTTGTAATTCCATTTATCTGTAAACCAGAAACTACAATAGGCAATATCAAGCCCATCTCTACTGGTTCCTGACATTAATCCTATAATATTATATTTGTTTTGCATATAACTTCGACACCAAGTAATTTTATTCTTTAATTATGATATTCCCATTGACAGAATTACAAAATTACATAATTTACATATTTGATTGTTTTAAATTTGATATGGCTTTATTAAAGATATGTTTATTTTGTAATTCTGCAATTTTGTCATAATGCTAATACTATCTAATTTGCTTTCCAAGTCCCCTTTAGGGGATTTAGGGGCAAAATCAAACTCTGTTTTTCGAATCAATAATAATAGTTACAGGTCCATCGTTAATGAGAGCGACTTTCATATCTGCGCCGAAGATTCCGGTTTGAATCGACTTTCCAAGTTGATTTTCGAGAATTTTGATAAACTTTTCGTACAATGGAATTGCAATATCAGGAGTTGCAGCATAAATATAAGATGGTCGATTTCCTTTCTTGGTAGATGCGTGAAGAGTAAATTGACTAACCAATAAAATATCGCCGTCAACATCTTGTATAGATAAATGCATCACTTCATTATTATCGGGAAAAATTCTCAGTCGAACAATTTTCCCGGCAATCCATTCTAAGTCTTCGTCGTTATCGGCATTTTCAAATCCGGCTAATATTAATATTCCGTTTTTGATTTCGCTATTAACATTTCCGTTAATAGTTACACTTGCCTGACTAACTCTTTGAATTACTACCTTCATTTTCTAATCGTAATTACTATCATAAAAATATTCATCGGATATGATACTCAAATAATTATTATATCTCTCTTCAGGAATCAATCCTTCTTCAACGGCTTTTTTTATTGCACATCCGGGTTCGTTAGTATGAGTGCAATTATTAAACTTGCAATTGTGTTGAAATTTGCGCATTTCAGGAAATCTTTCAGCTACTTCCGTTTTCTCCATATCAGCAAGTCCGAATTCTTTTATTCCGGGAGTATCAATAATATAGCCTCCAATTGGTAGTTTGTACATTGTTGCAAAAGTTGTTGGCGGTTACTTGAGAGGAGAAGGTAAAAACCCGGTTCGAATCAATGCTATTTATGATGGTAATCCGGGATCAATATGGTCAACAGCTCAAAACACATCTCTTGTAGTTAATTATTTTGGTGTTAATGGATTAGGTTATTTACCTGCTTCGCCGGCAGAATTAGGCGGATGGAGCGGTGGTACTGCTCAAGATGTTATCAACGCGGTAAATAGTGGCGCATATATTTTGCAACACCGTGACCATGGTTATGAACCAGGTTGGGGAGAACCGGATTTTACAACTGCAAATATCCCATCATTGAATAATGTTGGGAAAATGACTTACGTTTTTTCTATCAATTGCTTGACAGGTAAATTTAATCATAGCTCAAAATGTTTTCAAGAAGTATTTCATCTACATCAGTGGCAAGGACAAAATGCCGGTGCTGTTGGTGTATTATGCCCAACCTCAACATCATTTTCCTTTGTTAATGATACATATATTTGGGGAGTATATGATTTGTTTGATCCTGATTTTATGCCGGACTATGGTCCTTACGCCGACAATTCAGGTAATTGGTTGCCAGCTTTTGGAAATGTTGCAGGAAAATATTTCTTAGCTCAAAGTAGTTGGCCTTATAACGTAAACAATAAGCAAATTACTTATCAAATGTTTACAGCTCATAGTGACGCTTTTCTGAGATTATATACAGAAGTACCTCAAACGCTTACGGTAACTCATGAAGAAGTTTCTTTAGCCGGAAATACAAATTTCAACATTACAGCTACAGAAGGTGCTATGATTGCACTTACACTTGACGGAGAAATTCTCGCAGTTGCTGATGCAACAGGAGTTCAACAAACCATAATAATTCCCGCAACTTTGATCCCAACAAACGAGATTAATGTTGTTTGTACAAAACAAAACTATTTAAGATACGAATCTGTTGTTACCGTTGTCCCTGCAGATGGTCCATATGTAATTGGAAATAACTGGGTTGTTAATGATGATAATCATGATGAGATACTTCAATATGGCGAATCTGCAACTATAGATATGACTGCGAAAAATGTCGGTATCGAAACAGCTTCAAATGTAAGTATGACAATCTCTTCTGAAAGTGAACACGTTACAATTATCCAAAATACAGCAAACTTTGGAAATATTGCAGCAGATGCAACAGCAACTGTTAATGATGCTTTTGAGGTTTTAATTTCTGAAGATGTTCCAAATAACACTACAATATTATTTGATATTTCATCAACAGATGGAAACGATGTTTGGGCAAGTGCAATGACGATTAAAGTATATCGCCCGATTTTAGCTTATGATGATTTTAGCTGGCAAGGTTCTTTTGAAGCAGGAGAAACATTATCTTTTGCTATTGCCTTCGAAAATAAAGGCGGAGCACCTGTAAACGATGTTGTTGGCGTTTTAAGTTCTGCAAATCAATACGTTACTATCGATGTAGCTGAACAAGCATACGGCAACATTTTACCAAATGAAACAGGTATAGCTATTTTTAACGTTACTCTTAGTGATGAAACTCCACAATCAGGACTTATTGAATTTAATATTTCAGTTTCAGGAGATGAAGGAATGATAACAGCTGACGGATCTTTCGGTATAGAAAATAAATGTACAATATATTTCGATATGTGGGATTCATCGGGTGATGGATGGGATAGTAACGGAAGAATAAGTATTCGACAAAATAATATTGAAATTGCTTCAGTTAAACTTCAATCGGGAAGTTTTGGGCAAACTGAACTTTCTCTTCCAACAGGAGAATTGGACTTTGTTTGGATTTATGGAAATAATTATGATTATGAAAATTCATTCAAAATTTATAATCATGATCATGAATTAATTTACCAAACTTCCGGCACACCAACAGCAGGTTCATTCTTAGTTTATGATAATTCATGCGGCCAATCCGGAATAATCTGTGAAAGTCCAATTAATCTACTCGCAGAAAATGAAGAAAATATTGTTACTTTATCATGGGAGTCTGATGGTGTTAACTTTATTGTTAAACGTGATGGAGTACAAATAGGTTCAACAACTGAAACACAGTTTATTGATAATGCAGCTCCTTTCGGTCTTCTTGAATATTCAGTAACAGCAATTTGTATTTCAGGAGCTGTCTCTGACGAAAGTAAAGTTAATGTTGAAATCGCTGCATTATATCCTCCGGTTAAAGAACTTCATGCAGAAATTACTGATAATAATGTGTATATATCTTGGATAGAACCTACCACAAAAGATTTTGAGATAAGTTCGTTTAAAATTTATAGAAATGATGTGGAAATAGCAAATGTTTTTGATGCATATTATTCTGACAATAATTTGTTAAACGGAAATTATATTTACTGTGTTGAAGTTATTTATGATGATGGTGAAACCTCAGATAAAATATGTTTAGATGAAATAATTATTGATATTTGTGAAATTCCTGCAAATTTAAATGTAAATATTAATGTTAATAATGCATCCTTAATGTGGTCGGAAACTATTAACCCATCTCAAAGTTATAATGTTTACAGAAACAATGAAATTATTTCGAATACTACTGATACTCATTTTTACGATAATGATTTGAATAATGGTGAGTATGAGTATTGTATTGAAGCAATTTACAGCAATTGTACTTCTGAAAGAATATGTTTTGATTTAATTAATATTGCTGTCTGCCATCAACCAATTAACTTAACACATATTGCTGAAAATAACAGTGTTGTATTGGAATGGGAAAAATCTCCTTTCGTTAGTTCAGCTAATTACAGCGTTTACAGAAATGATGAATTATTGGCGGAAAATATTTCTGAAACAAATTATACTGATGTAAATCCTGTTAAAGGTAATTCTGTTTACGGAGTTCAAGCTAATTACAATCTCGAATGCGAAACATCTGATCCTGCAACATTACAAGTAAATTATGTCGGAATTAATAATTATGACAGTAATGTGAAAATTTATCCTAATCCTGCACAAAATATTCTAAATATTGAAGCAAAGGATATGTCTAAAATTACCATTTATAATAATTCTGGACAAATAGTGTTAAAATTAGATGTTAACGGAGACAAAACAAATGTTGATGTTTCAAAACTAAATTCCGGCATCTATGTTCTGGATATAGTTGACACAAATAATTCTTCTATTAAAACAAAAGTTGTTATTACTAAATAGTAAAACAATTAATTATAAAGAGAGAGTGTCATTCGAGTCTTCGGATGATGCTCTTTTTTTTGTAATAAAATCGCTAAAAGTCGGAACAACTTTTTCTACATAAGTGTATAAAAAAGATTTTTCTCTCACATCTTCTTTAATAATCGGATTAATAATATTAAACATGTTTAAGATATAAATAATTACTCCGGTAATTAATAATCCTTTAAAAACCCCGAAGGCACCACCGATAATTTTATTAATTGAAGATAAAGCAATCATGCTAACTAACTTATCAACAAGAGTTCCAATAAGATGTATGACAATAATTACCAAAATAAAAACAACAACAAATGCAATTATTTTTATTAATTGTGGCGACATACTTGAAGTATGTTCCTGTAATTGTGGGAATTTTTCAAAACAAAAATTAAGCACTCCATCAGAAAATTTTATCGAAACCCAAATACCGAGAATTAATGCAATTAATTGAGTAATACTTTTTACAAATCCGTTTTTGAAACCTGTGTAAAAAAACCAAACACATGGTATCAAAATAACTATATCTAACCAATTCATAATTTAAATTAAAATTTTGCTAAAATATATATTTTTTCCTTAATGGAACGTTATATATCCAAAACTTATTATTTTAAGTATATCGTTTATGAAGAAACCACTGATTATTTGTTTGTTCGCTTGTTTTTTGTTGTTGTGCTCATGCACATCAACTCGTAAATCCCCACAAAGAAAAAGGAATAAAAAAGATTGTGATTGTCCCAAATTTTCTCAAAACAATACCGACTTATTCGATAATCTTGATATCTTTTATGTTTAATTGAAGAGAAATCATATTATTCCATTCATTTTCTTCAATATGATAAACAATATTAAAAGGTAATCCTCCTACTATTTGATCAAAATAATCTCCTTGTTGAAAAGCAATTGCAGAAATCGGATAGCCACCTTTATTTAATTGCGTTACAGTTAACTTGATATGATTCTTTCCAACAAGTCTTGCTAAGCCTGTATCAACAACTCCAGTAGTTCTGAATACAGGGGAAAGATTTCCCGGCCCAAAAGGCGCAAAAGATTTTAATGTCTTATAAAATTTTGAGTTAATGTCTTTTAAATCTAAATCTGTATCATAATCGATCACAGGGATTAACATTTGATCGTCAATAGTTTCGGTTACTATTTTTTCAAATTTTTCAATAAAAGCTTGTAGATTTTCCTCCTTTAAAGATAAACCAGCTGCATAGGTATGACCGCCGAAATGTTCAAGTAAATCACTACATGCGTTGATTGCATCATAAATATCAAAATGTTTAACAGACCTGGCAGAACCTGTTATTAATCCGTTAGATTTAGTGAAAACGATAGTCGGGCGATAATATTTTTCAGTTAAACGCGAAGCAACTATACCTACAACTCCTTTGTACCATTCAGGATTATAAACAACAGTTGTTTTCTTATAAATAGTCGTCGGATCATTATCCAAATCCTCAATAGCATTTTGAGTTGCGATATTATCTAAATTTCGTCGTTCATTATTAATATCATTGATTCTTTCAGCGAGAGTTTTAGCGTCTTCCAAATTTTCCGCATTCAGCAGCTCCACAGATGTTATGCCGTTTTCCAATCTTCCTGCAGCATTAATTCTTGGACCAATAGTAAAAACGAGATCGTTAATAGTAAGTTCTTTAGAAAAAATACTTTTGTTGTGTGTGTATATTTGGCGAGGTCGTCTTGTAACTTTTGCACACGCGAGAATTGCTTCAATTCCAGGGCGGGGTTTTGTATTAATTATTTTTAGTCCGTAATATGCAAAAATTCTATTTTCTCCCGTTATCGGAACAATATCTGAAGCAATGCTAATAACAACAAGATCAAGAAAATCATATGCATTCTCTAAGGGAATCTTATTCTTTTTCGAAAAGGCTTGAACCAATTTAAACCCAACCCCACAACCAGATAATTCTTTGTATGGATATTGACAATCAGGTTGTTTTGGATCAAGGACGGCGTATGCATCCGGAATAATTTCATCCGGACGATGATGGTCTCCGATTATGAAATCAATACCTTTACTTTTGGCATAACTGATTTTATCAATAGCTTTAATTCCACAATCTAATGCAATTATTAAAGTAAAACCATTTTCGTAAGCATAATCAATACTTGCAGTAGAAATACCATAACCCTCAGTATATCTGTCAGGAATGTAAAAATCAATCTTAGAACTGTAAGTTTTAAAAAAAGAATAAACTAACGAAACGGCAGTTGTTCCATCAACATCATAGTCGCCATAAACCAAAATCTTTTCTTGTAATTTAATTGCAGTATTTAATCTTTCAACCGCTTTATCCATATCTTTCATCAAAAATGGATCGTGGAGGTTCTTTAAATCGGGGCGAAAAAATTTTTTTGCTTCTGAAAAATTGGTTATTCCTCTCTGTACCAATAAATTAGCTAATGTATAATCTATGTTAAGTTGGCTGGCTAATTCACCAACCATTTTCGGGTCGCCATCGTCTTTAGGATTCCAAATTTTTACCATAAAATTTTAGCTAAATTAATTCGGTAAAAATAGAGAAAATAATTCATTTTAGCAAGAAAAAAAAATAAAAAATTTTTTTTCAAATAATGTTGGTAATTATCAAAAAATTGCATAACATTGCAAATTAAAATTCGTAATTTTTCATTAAAAAAATTGCTTAAAAAACAATTAAATAAATTGAATAAATCCACTTTTCAAATATGAAAATAATAAAAAAAGCGTTGATTTCTATTTTTAACAAAAACGGAATTGACGAATTATTAGAGATTCTTGAGGAAAACAATGTTGAAATTTTGACAACCGGCGGCACTTTCGATTATATTTCCGGGAAAAATTATAAAGCACCTCTCACAAAAGTTGAAACAATTACCGGTTATCCGTCTATTTTAGGAGGAAGAGTGAAAACATTGCATCCTAAAGTTTTTGGCGCTATCTTAAATCGACGCGATTATGAGCAGGATATTTCGGATGTAGCAGAATACGATATTCCTTCTGTTGATCTTGTTGTTGTGGATTTATATCCATTTGAAAATACAGTTAAAAGCGGCGCAAATGATGAAGATATTATCGAAAAAATTGATATCGGTGGAATATCATTAATAAGAGCAGCTGCAAAAAATTTCAAAGATGTGACTATAATTTCAGATGTCAAACAAATTCCGGAGTTAGTTAATATTCTTAAAAATGAAAATTGCAAAACATCCTTGGAATACAGACGAAAAATGGCAACAAATGCCTTTAATGTTTCATCATATTATGATTCGATAATCTTCAATTATTTTAATAAAGATAATATTATCAATGCATTAAAGATTAATTATAAAGAAGGTCATACGCTTAGATACGGCGAAAACCCACATCAAACAGCAAATTTCTATGGCAATTTAAATGAAATATTTACTCAATTACATGGAAAAGAATTGTCATATAATAATTTGGTTGACCTTGACTCGGGGATTAGACTAATTAATGAGTTTATTGAACCTTCTGTTGCAATTATTAAACATACAAATGCTTGCGGATTAGCGTCTCGCAGTAATATGTTACAAGCATGGACTGACGCATTGGCTTGCGATCCGGTTTCAGCTTTTGGCGGCGTAATCTTTCTTAATGGTCCTATAGATAATATCGTTCTTGCTAATGAAATTAATAAACTTTTCTTTGAGATAATACTTGCAACTGATTATTCTTCAGAAGCTCTCGATATTCTTAAATCAAAAAAGAATAGAATTATTTTAAAGAAAAACAGTAATGATATTGAGCAAACATCATTTAAATCGATATTAAACGGATGCCTTACTCAAGATTATGATAATGTAACGGATAATATCAGCGACTTTAATTACGTTACTAATATTAGACCTGACGAACGCGAGATTGAAGATCTGATTTTTGCGAATATTGCAGTTAAACATATTAAATCTAACGCAATTACTCTTGTAAAAAACAAACAATTAATCGGATGTGGTACAGGCCAAACATCAAGAGTTGACGCATTAAAGCAAGCAATTACAAAGGCTAAAGCTTTTGGTTTTGATTTAAATGGAGCCGTAATGGGTTCCGATGCTTTTTTCCCTTTCGCAGATTGTGTTGAAATTGCTTTACAAGAAGGTATTACAACAATAATTCAACCCGGGGGATCAGTTAGAGATAATGATAGTATAGAATTTTGTAATAATAATAACATGAAAATGGTCTTTACAGGCCACAGACATTTCAAACACTAAAAAATATGAGCGGACTAAATCTATTTACCAAAGAGATAGCCATTGACCTTGGAACTGCTAATACTCTTATAATATATAATGACCAAGTTGTTGTTGATGAACCGTCAATTGTTGCAATTGAACAAAATACAGGGAAAATTTTAGCTGTCGGAAAACGTGCATTAATGATGCATGGTAGAACACACGAAAATATAAAAACTATTAGACCTCTGCGCGACGGTGTTATTGCAGATTTTCAATCGGCAGAACATATGATTCGTGAATTTATCAAAATGGTACATATTAAACGTGGATTGTTTTCTCCTGCGCTTAAAATGGTTATCTGTATTCCATCAGGTATTACAGATGTGGAAGAAAGAGCAGTAAAAGATTCTGCAGAACAAGCCGGCGCTCGCGAAGTGAAACTTATTCATGAACCAATGGCTGCTGCAATAGGCATCGGAATAGATGTTCTCGAACCAACAGGAAATATGATTGTTGATATCGGTGGAGGTACATCTGAAATTGCAGTTATTTCTTTGGGCGGTATCGTAAATAATACTTCTATTAGAACTGCCGGTGATGACCTAAATGCTGATATCGTAGAGTATATGAGAATAGAACACAAAATTAGTATTGGCGACAGAACTGCAGAAAATATTAAAATAGAAGTTGGTGCTGCAATAAAAGACCTTGAAGTACCACCAGAAGATTATGAAGTCCACGGTAGAGATATGATGACGGGAATCCCAAGAGCTATTAAAGTAAATTACTCGGAAATAAGTGATGCCATCTCAAAATCAATTTCGAAAATTGAAACCGCAATTCTCAATGCATTAGAAAAAACACCACCGGAATTATCTGCAGATATCTATAGAACAGGTATCTACCTTGCAGGCGGTGGCTCATTACTAAGAGGATTGGATAAACGAATCAGTAGAATGACAAAATTACCGGTACATGTTGCCGATGATCCACTTAGAGCTGTGGCACGCGGTACAGGTATCGCACTCAAAAATTTCAACAAATTTACTTTCTTGATTAAATAATATTGAATGAATTATGCTTAACTTTTTCAGGTTTCTACAGAAGCATAATTATATTTTTGTTTTCATAATACTTGAAGCACTGGCACTGTGGCTAATAATCAGTACTAACGATTATCAAAGAGCAGTTTCCGGTTCTGTAATAACAAGTATTGAAGGCAGAGTCTTTAATTTTTCATCAGGTATTTCCAACTTTTTTAAATTGAAATCAGATAACCATTCTTTGCAAGTAGAAAATGCTTATTTGAGGTCTAAACTGAAAGAATCGTATAGAGATGATTCACAAACGGAATTGCCGGCAGATAGTTTGATGTTTAATGATGAGAACAATTTTCAAATGTTTACTTATATTCCTGCTCAAGTAATCAATAATTCTGTCAATAAGCGAAATAACCATATTATCATTAATAAAGGCAAACATGATGGTGTTGAAATAAATATGGGTGTAGTTTCTCCAACAAGTGTTGTTGGTGTGGTAACCGGAGTTACAGAACATTTCGCAACAGTTTTGCCTGTTTTGCATTCTCGATCAAAGATTAGCGCAAAACTTAAAAATGATTATGAATATGGTATCATTAGTTGGAATGGATTGGATTATAAGAAAGGTGAAATGACAGGAGTGCCGCTTCATGCTAAAATAAATATTGGAGATACAATTGTAACAAGCGGACATACACAAAGATATCCCTTAAATATCCCAATTGGTATTATCACTGATTTTTCTCATAATAATGGAAACGGATTCTATAATATAGATGTTTCATTTATTGAAGATTATAGAAAACTCAATCTGGTTTATGTAGTGGAAAATTTTTATAAAAACGAAATAGATTCCTTATTAAACATTAATGAATAAAATATATCCACATATAATTAGATTTGCTATTGTTGTAATTCTCCAAATATTGATCTTTAATAATATCAGATTATTTGGATATTATAATCCGTACATATATCTTATTTTTCTTTTGTCGCTTCCTGTTCATACCAAAAATTGGTTGTTGTTAGTGTTAGGATTTATTACAGGATTTACGATAGATGTTTTTTCAGGAGTCTTGGGACTTCATGCTGCTGCTTGTGTTTTGGCTTGCGCAACTCGTCCATTCTTAATAAAATTATTTCATAACGTTAAAGAAATTAAACAAGGAGTTTATCCTGAGATATCTTGGTTTGATATTAAATCATTTGTTCTTTATACTTTGTTATTTGTATTTATTCACCATCTTGCATTGTTCTTTTTAGATGTATTCACTTTACAACACTTCTTCAGAACATTATTTCTTGTAATAATAAATACATTAATAACAAGTTCATTTGTAATGATTGACCAGTTTATCTTCCACACACGAGGAAAGAAACCTTAAACCCTAAACACAACTTTCCGTTTCCAATATCTTCACAACTCCCGTTGTTCCGTTTACCATTATTTTATCCCCGGTCTTGATAATTGCTGTTGCACCTTTAATATTAGATACTAATGGTAAAGTGTATTCTCTTGCAACCACTGCGCCGTGAGATAAAACAGAGCCTACCTCTGTTATCAAAGCTTCAATCTTACAATAATATGGCGACCAACCGATATCGGTAAATGCGGCAACCATTATTTCGCCTTTCTGTAATTGATTTGCATCTTGTAATGATTTAACCACTCTTGCTTTGCCTTCTGCAATTCCTCTGCTGATTGGCGTTCCTTTTAATTCTGTGCCCGGAACACCGCTCAGTAAGTCAATAACTTCAGGAACAGGACGGTCGAAATGAATGTCTTTAAATGTTAGGTGCTTTTGCTCCTCATACAATCGTTTACGTTGTAAAGCTAACTTAACTAATGTGGCATCGTGAGTTCTAACTAATTCTCCAATTTCGTGATGTTGAAGGAAATAAATTAACTCCACATCTTGCATAACTCCTGCTTCTTGCAATTGTTTAGCAAGATGTCGGTAACCTTTTTTTACTTCATTTAAAACTTTTACAATTGAAGATTTGGAAGACTCTCTGTTGACAACTCCTGTTCTTGCTTGCGAAACAAGATAACGGAAGATTTTTCTTTTAGCGCCCTTGTAGCGATTATCTATTTCTTTAAATGGATTATATCCTTCGTTGTTTTTTGCAGGTTCGATGCCGCCGGAAGAAATTACTGTTGAAAGATAATCCATAAATCCTTTCTCATCATCTTCCCAGCCCATACTTGAAATCTCGGCTTCACGCACTGCTCTATGTCCATGTCTTTTGATAAAGTATTCGTAACTTTCATGAGATTTGCCGTTGCTCGTTTTAAGGTAATACAAGATATCTTCTTTGGATTTACTTTCTAAGTCGGGCATTTCCTCAATTACATCTCTCGCTATCTTTCTAAGAGAACGCAAAATATCTACACTTTCAATTCCGTCAATGTTTTCTAAGGCTTCGGCAATAATAGCACGAACTTCCTCTTGTGGAATATCTTGCGATAAAGCAATATTTAATGCGCTGCTCATAGCACCTGAATGCGCTGATGTAATGTAATGATACAAAAATGTTTCGTTAACCACATCTTTAGCTTTCTCCAATGCATCAAATTGCTTTTCAATAGTATCTTGATTGTGAAATTGATATTTGCTTGCTAAAGCAGTTAATTTTTTCCTTGCTTTATTACGAGAAAGGATAAAACCTGCGTAATGAATCCCATTAATCATACCCTTAATTGTGCCAACTTTGCGAACTTGTTTTTTGTAATCTTCAGGATGTTCGATTATTCGTCCGCAAAGGCTCAATTCAATTGCATCTGAACTTGCCCCGATAACATGTTCAGAAAGTTGTCCTATAGTAGTTAAATTAAGGAAAAGATGATTACCAATACTAAAAGCTGAAATTCCTTCCGGAACATCTTCCAATTTTTTGTAAACTCCCGAACTAACCATCATTTTACGTAGCCCCCAATCTATAGCATAAACTGAGGTTGATAATGTTAATGGAGTTACAGCGCCCGGCATCATTTCACTGATATTACATGTTGTAGTTAATTGTCCTTTTAAATCCCATTTCGGATCTAACTCGTGAATATCAACTTCGTTTAATGTAGTAATCGGACGAGCTTGAAGCCAAAGAACATTATTGTTTTTGTCGATAGCCCATTCTAAATCTAATTGAGATTCAAAATGTTCGCTTGCCTTTAAAGAATTATTTACAATTTCTTTTATCTCTTGTAAAGTAAGAAGTCCGTTTAGATTGCTTTTGTCAATATTTTTTAAGTCAGTTTTGTCAATAACATATTGTTTTGCACTTTCAAAACCAGAAACCAAAGATTCGCCAACTCCCTGAACTGCTTCAATAAGTAATGTATCTTTATTGCCGTTTGGATCAACTGTAAAACATATACCGGCTTTTGTTGCGTCAACCATTTGTTGAACTACAACCGACATCTTATTGCTTTTTGCCTGATTAAAAAATGAAGAGTAACTTTCTGCTTCTGTACTGTTTAATGATTCAAGACATTCAAGAACAGATTTCTTAAATTCTTCTTCACCTGAAACATTTAAAAAAGTTTTATACTGTCCTGCATTAGAAAAATCGCTTCCGTCTTCTGAATTAGCAGAAGAACGAACAGCAACGGTTTGAAGTCCGCTGTTCAAATAATACTGTGCTGCATTTTCTAAATCGTCAGTACTTGTTATATTCATTAAAACAAATCCGGGTGCAATATTTATTCCCGATTGTGCCAGCAAACATAATCCTTTTGCTTTTCCACCGACTTCGCTAAATTTTTCTTGTGGTATTTCGTTAAGTTTATATATATCCATAAGTTATCTCGTCCATCTGTTTTTATCTCCGTTATATCCAAATTCAATTACTCCACGACCTTTGATACCGTCAACATTAAGTTTGCCGATACCTTCAAAAATTGTGAAAGCTCCGTTATCAAAAACGAAAGGAACTTCGATTTCTTTTTCGCAGGTCATTTCAACTTTTCTGCCGTCAACTAATTGAATATCGCAAGAAAATTTGCTTGGAGTATTATTTGAAAGAGATATTTTGTCCATCTCAGTGCAAGAATCAACGCAAATGTATTTGCCATCTTTTTCATAATAACCATGTTGCATTTCAAAAATAGCGGGGTAACGAACCATATTTACATTCATTACTTCTCCGTTTTCCAAAAGCGCCATTAACCAAATATGTCTATCCATGTAATTCCAATCCCTTTTTCCGAAAGAATGATCGCGCATTGCACGCATGTCAAAAGAGAAAGTTTCGTCACCAATAATTATTGTGCCACTTGCTTGTCCAGCTTGTTCGTAGTGGACTTGGTGATTTTCTGACATTTCTTTTAAAAACGCCTTGCTTAATTTTTCTCTTGCAATCGCTCTTGCTGTTGCGCCGGAATCTGAATGTCTTGAAAATTCAAAAATCGGAGCTGTCGATTTAAAAGTACCCTTTAACGATCCGTTTATGAAAGTTTTTTCATTAGAATTGATTTCATACATCGGACCATCAAAATTAAACTCCCATTCTTCACCAACTTTAAGGCATTTTACAGAAGCGATAGTTTCTTCATTCGCTAATAAATCTCTATTACAATAAGATTTTCCATCAATATCATGATAAACCAACCAAATTTCGTTTCTATTCTCACGTTTAGCTAATCTAAAAAGAATACTTTTTCCGACAGAATCATGTAAAGAAAAATAATAGCTATTGTTTGGATGGTTAGTTTCGCCTTGCGGAATTTCATAATTTTCAGCGTATTCGAAATCAAAAGGACGATCTTTTTTTCTTTTTTCAATCTGATTTTTAATTATAGAAAATTTGACTCTTTGTAATAAATTCATCTGTTTATTTGATTAAGTTATTGAAAATTAAAAATTAAAGATTCGACTGCATTTAATAACGCATTTCAAAATCTGATGCAAAAGTAATATATTTTGTGGAAAATGTTGAAAAAAATGAGTCGAAGTGTGATTTTTATATGTAATAGTAAATATCTATATCGAAAACTCGTTTGCCCCCTAAATCCCCTAAAGGGGACTTATTAAATGTGTTAATCATAAAGCGCCTTAACAGAAGGTTTTCCGGCAATGAAATCTTTTAAGTAGAAAGGTTCAAAATACGCGATATCTTCAAAGTCTTTATTGTTGAATTTTTCCAAAACAGGTTTTATCAATGATTTTGCGGAAATAATATAATTGTCATCGAAAATTGCATTTGACGAAATAATTGTGTTTTTGCATTTTGACATTCCATCTCCAAAGAATAATATTTTTTGATTTGATAAAATTTCTTGGAAAGAATTTTCGTCAATAACCTTTGCTTCAATATCTGAGATAATGTTCATATCAGAATCATATAAAGCGGTATAGACCTCCATTCGCCTTGCATCAATCATTGGACAAAAGATATAATCACAATCATTGTGCAAACTTTTAGCGCCGTAAGCCATAGAACTGAGAGTATCAACAGCAAGTAAAGGAATATCTGAAGAGTAACAAAGTCCTTTTGCAGCAGAAACACCGATACGTAATCCGGTGTACGAACCCGGGCCTTTACTCACAGCAACCGCATCCAAATCATTAACCCCCAATAAATTTTCTTTTAGAATTTGGTAAATAAAATCTGTGAGTAACTCCGAATGACTGTTTGTAGCTTCACTTTCACGAAATGAAATAATCTTTTCATCATCAGCTAAAACGACCGAACAAATTGATGTTGCAGATTCTATGTATAAAATTTTTGGCATAACGCTGCAAAGATAAAAAATAGTTGAAAGTTGAAAGTTGAAAGTTGAAAATTATTTTGAAAAGTGACGAGTGACAAGTGACGAGTGACGACGCACGCTTTCATTTCTAAATAAAAAAATTGTTAATTCTGAAAAATTCTGTCATTTTGTCTATTATTTCACTTGCATATTAAAAATATTTAATATCTTTGCAATATCAAAATGATATCAATTTAAAATTTAATATTATGAACAAAGAAATGAAATTCAGCGGTGTAACTGTTAACGGGTTGTTGATGGTTTTTATTGAATTGTTGTTAGTTGTTGCAGCAATTCTATTTTTTGTACAAGTTGACAAAAGCGGTAATGAATTATGGCTCATTCCTGGTTTTGTTGCTATTTTATTGTTTGTCTTTTTTTCAATAGGATATGTGCTAATTGAGCCGAATCAGGCGTGTGTTCTTCTGTTTTTTGGTGTTTACAAAGGAACTATTAAGAAAAATGGTTTCTTTTGGGTAAATCCATTGTTCAGTAAGAAAAAAGTCTCTCAAAGAATCTGTAATATTGATCCTGATCCAATTAAGGTTAATGATAAAATAGGTAATCCTATTATGATTGGGTTAGTTTTGGTTTGGAAAATCGAAGATACCTACAAAATTATGTTCGATATCGAGAATGATGCTAAGAACAGATTTGCTTATGAAAAATTTGTAAGGGTTCAAAGTGATGCTGCTCTACGCAAAGTTGCCGGAATGTATCCTTATGATAACATTGATGATGAACATGACAACCTTGCTACTTTGCGCGCTAATAGTGACGAGGTTAATGAAAAATTAGAGCTCGAATTAATTGACAGATTAGCAATGGCAGGAATAAAAGTTGTTGAAGCGAGAATTAATTATTTGGCTTATGCGTCAGAAATTGCGGGAGCAATGTTACGTCGCCAACAAGCATCTGCTATTATTGCTGCACGTGAAAAAATTGTTGAAGGCGCAGTTAGCATGGTAGAGCTTGCATTAAACAAATTATCCGAGAAAGAAGTTGTTACTCTTGATGAAGATAAAAAAGCCAGCATGGTTAGTAATTTGATGGTTGTGCTTTGTGCTGATGATGCCGCTCAACCGATAATAAATACCGGAACTTTGTATTAATAAAATAGAATGAAATGCCTGAAAAGAAAAACGAGACTAAGGCTTTTGTATTGCGAATAGATGCAGATAAACTTGCAGCTATCGAGAAGTGGGCGCAGGATGAGTTTCGCAGCACTAACGGACAAATATTGTGGATACTTGATCAGGCGTTGAAAAAGAGCAAGAGAGCGAAGGGTGACTGATGTGTGACGTGTGACGTGTGACAAGTGACGTGTGACAAGTAACAAGTGACGTGTGACTAGAAGTAGAGACGCACGGCCGTGCGTCTCTACTTCGAATTATATTTTCTCCAACACATCCGCAACAACAAAAGTACTACCGCCGATGAAAATGACATCATTTTTGTCGGCATTTTCTTTTGCCGCTAAGTATGCGTCATAACAAGAAGGAAAGCTTTCGCCGGTTATTTTAACGGTTTCAAATTTCGACTTTAAGACTTCAACATCCATTCCGCGAGGAATAGATGGTTTGCAAAAATAATATGTCGCATCTTTTGGAAGAAGTTGAATAATATTATCAAGATCTTTGTCGCCAACAGCACCAATAACAATATGTAATTTATTATACTCCAATGATGTTAAGCAATTAACAACTTCTTTTATGCCATCTACATTATGTCCTGTATCGCAAATAACTAAAGGATCGTTACCCAATTTTTCCCATCTGCCGCGCAAAACAGTTGAGTGAAGTCCGGCAATTAATGCTTCATCGGAAATATTAAATCTACCTCTTAAAATTTCAATTGCTAAAACAACAGCGCGAATATTTTTTACTTCATAAAGTCCGGCAAGATTGCTACTAAGGTTATAATGGTTATTGCTAAAAGAAGAAAAACATTGAAGTTGTAAGTTGTCAATAGAATGTTCAATATTAGAGACTTCAATGATTTTATCGGCAAAGAAAATAGTGGCGTTTAGATTCTTAGCTTTATCAATAAACACATCTTTAATATCATCTTGCGTTTCGCTGATAATTATTGGAGTATTTTCTTTAATAATTCCGGCTTTTTCTCCGGCGATTGATTTTAAATCATTACCAAGAAATTCAGTATGATCAAAACCAATGTTAGTAATTACTGATAATTCGGGATTAATTATATTCGTAGAATCGAGCCTGCCGCCGAGTCCAACTTCAATAATTGCACAATTGATATTCTCATCTTTGAAATATTGAAAAGCCATTGCTACTGTAATTTCAAAAAATGAAGGCTGACAATCTAAGATAAAATCTTTGTGTTTTTCAACAAAATCGCAGACATATTTTTTGTCTATCATTTTGCTGTTGACTAATATTCTTTCGCGAAAATCAATGAGATGTGGCGAAGTGTAAAGTCCTGTTTTGTAGCCTGCTTTTTCAAAAATCGAAGCTAAATAATGCGAAACAGATGTTTTGCCGTTAGTTCCGGCGACATGGATAAATTTGAGATTATCTTGTGGATTTCCAAGATAATTGCAAAGTGAAATAATATTATTGAGATCTGCTTTGTATGCTGCTTTGCCTATTCTTTGATACATCGGCAAACGCGAAAATAGAAATTCAATACATTCTTGGTATTCGCGATTGAGTCTATCATTATTCATTAACTCTACGGAAGTTATAAGTGATTGTGCCTATTTGTATTTCTGATGCTTTTGGATTTGGTGAGAATTTTGTTTTCAGCGCTGCAGATTCGGTTTTTGCCCACAGACTTTGATCCATAATTGTTGTTCCAGATTTACCCGCGACAGCTTTAATAACATCGCCTTTTTTGTTTACTTGAATCTCAACAACTATTCTGCCTTGTTCTTGGGAATCATAGATTGGTTTTGGTAGATGAACGGAACTTCTTCCATCAAGGCTGAACGATATTCCGCCGCCGGCACCGCCTAAACCTGATTCATTTGTGGAATTCGGAGAACCATAGACAGAGCCAGGTGTTCCATCATTTCCAACAGAACCACTTTGATTATTATCATTATTTGAAGATGAGCCTTTATACAAAGCATTCGGATTAACAACAGGTTCCGGTTCTACTTCCGGTTCGTTTTGAACAATTTGGTCATGTTCGTTTTGTTGCGAGTTATCTTGTTCATCGATCAATTCTGCATGATCTTGTTCGGTTTTGTTATCGCTTTCTTCCGGCATAAAAATCTCGTCGTCAGAATTTGATGTTTTAACAGATTCTTGTTGTGAAGAACTTGGTTGACTTGGAGCGACAGGTTTTACATTAGGTTTCTCAAAAAGTATATCATTACCGCTACCGGAACTTGATGAACCGAGCATAACTTCAACACCTTCTTCGCCGGGTAAAGGCAATGGAGTAACAAACGCAAGTAAGATACAAGCAATTATTACAGCTGCGTGTATGAGTAAGGTGGCTATTATACCCGTTAGAGATGCTCTATCTTTAAGCTTCATATTCTAAATTATTATTTAGGTGGTCGCGTTGCCAAAATAACTTTGTTCTTTGCACCATAATAATCATTAACATTATTTACAGCATCAATAACAGAAACAACGTATTGAAGTTCAACGCTTTTATCGGCGCGGAGTACAACAGATGCTTCAGTTTCGCCGTATAGTTTTTCTTTTAAACCTGTTTCTAATTGATCAACAGAAATCAATTTATCTTCAAGGTAATAATTGTATTTGTCATCAATATAAACAGTGACAGCTGCAGGTTTTGCCATTGTCTTGCTGTTAGACGTAGGTAGCAAGAGTTTTACAGCGTTCGGACTAACGAGTGTTGATGTTAACATAAAGAATATCAACAACAGGAACACAAGGTCGGCCATAGACGACATGTTAAACTCAAGTCTAATTTTATTTCTTGTTCTGATTGCCATAACTCAATTATTTGTCAGCAGGTTCGTCAAGAACATCCATAAATTCAGTTGTTTTTGCTTCGAGCAAGGTAACAACTTTTTCTATTCTGGTTACGATAACATTGTACAAAATGTATCCGATAATACCAACTATAAGACCTCCGATTGTGGTAATCATTGCTTGATAGATACCTTCCGAAAGCATTGATATATCAAGATTATTTCCTGCCATTGACATGTTATAGAAAGCTTTAACCATTCCGAGCACTGTACCTAAGAAACCAATCATAGGAGCCACGCCAGAAATAGTTGCAAGGAAAGGAACATTTTTTTCTAAATTAGCAACTTCAAATCTGCCTGTATTTTCGATTGCAGTTTTAATGTCTTGCAAAGGTTTTCCGAGACTATTAATTCCCTTTTCAATCATTCTTGAAAGTGGAGTATTAGTCATCTTACACATGGTTTTTGCCTCTTCAATTCTACCTGCGCGAATACAATCGCTGATATTACCCATAAAATTATTATCATCTTTCCCAGCTTTATTGACCATAATAAGTCGTTCCACGAAAATATAAATTCCAATAATTGATAATAATAACAATAGATACATAATTACGCCGCCGTAATTAAACATTTGCCAGAATGAAGTTCTTATTTCCGTTGGCATTTGCATGTCGAGCGAATCCATCGCAGACACAGGAACTTGTAATAAAGTTTGAAGAAACACAAGTTTAAACATATTTTTCTATTTTATTGTAAATTGAATTATTTTTGAATCGAGTGCAAAATTACTGTTTTTTTCAAATATCAACGGAGAAAATTGGAATTTATTGTGATTAGTGACGTGTGACGAGTGTAGGGTTAAATTCTATTTAATATTTACATTTTCAAACATAATTTCATCAATACTTCTTTTAGGCACATAATGCACACCGTTTTCATCACGGTAATATTTTACATCATCTTCCTGTATTTCAATAATTCGTACATCTTCTTTCGGTTTTCCTAAAGCAATAACCAATGCAATTTCAAAAGATTCTGGTAGTTTTATGATTCCAGCTAATTCAACTCGTTTTACCGATTGAATGATACATCCACCCAAACCATTTTCAACAGCGCCGAGCAAAATGCTCTGACAAGCAATGCCTTCATCAATAGCGGGAGTTCCGGCAGTAAGATTTTTATCAACCATCATTACAATGTAAGCAGTTGGTCTTTCCGACAACTCTGGACCATCCCAATCTTTCAAATATCCAGCCCATGCTAATGTAGAAAAAACTTTTGCATTAGTATCTTCATCGTTTACAATGACATACTTTAGCGGTTGCAAATTTCTACCCGATGGCGACAAGCGGGCTAATTCTATTAAATCTTCCAAAACTTGAAGTTCAATTTTATAATCTCCATAAAAACGTCTGTAGCTGCGATTCTTTAAAACCAAATCTTTTATCATAAGAAAATATTTTATTTGTTAATAGATTGAATGCAAAGATAAGCAATCAAAACTATCATTTTGCTATCGTCACCTTTTTTCCTCTAAGAATACTGATTGTATAACAGATCAATCCTGCCCAAACAAAGGCAAAACAAACAATATATTCTATGCCGAAGGTTTCACCATAGACAAATATTGCAATCAGTATCTGAAGAGTCGGACTTATATACTGAATAAAGCCTATTGTTGATAATGGAATCGCTTGAGCAGATTTCCCGAACCAGAAAAGCGGAAGAGCTGTTACAACGCCGCTCAATATTAACAGTATAGTGGTAATATTAGATGAAGGAAAGAATGGCGTTGCCATACTACTATTTGCAGAGTATATTAGGAATCCTAAAGCAAATGGAAACACCATCATTGTTTCAATGGTAAGCGCCGGCATTGATTCGAGATTAGCTTTCTTTTTCAGCAAGCCGTACAGTCCGAATGATGTAGCTAATACAATTGATATCCATGGGAACTTTCCGTAACTAATTGTAAAATATAAAACACCGATAAGCGCCAGCAATACTGCAATTTTCTGCATAGGCGCCAAACGTTCTTTTAGAAAAACATAACCCAATAGCACGTTTATCAGCGGATTAATATAATAACCCAAACCTGATTCTACAATATGATTACTTGCAACTGCGTAAATATAAATTCCCCAGTTTGCGCTGATAAGAAGTCCCGCCAATCCAAGTCGCAGCAAAAGTTTAGGTTGCTTCAGATAACTGATAAATGTTTGTCGGTTAGTAATCATCACCCATATCAAAAGGAATGCAAACGACCAAACAATACGATGCGCCAGCACATTAACCGCAGGCACTCCAGTAATAGATTTCCAGAAGATTGGGAACAGTCCCCATGCCAAATAGCTAACAACAGCATAAGTAATTCCCTGATTATAAGTCAATTTTTTATTAATGGATGACATATTTTTTAACGATTTGAGTCGGCAAAGATACAAAATAGTTGAATGTTGAAAGTTTTTTATTAGGGTAGCTATTCACCGTTTCAAATAATTTTCACTTTTCAACTTTCAACTTTCAACTAAATAAGCCTACCTTTGCAACTTTTAATTTAACCTTAAAACAAATAATATGGAAACTAAACAACAAGTAAAAATTGAAGTTGCAGACCCAACAACATTGGGACTTTTCGGATTGGCAATTGTAACATTTGTAGCATCATCACAGAAATTAGGTCTTACCGACGGACTTGCTTTTGTCTTGCCTTGGGCTTTATTCCTTGGCGGATTTGCTCAACTTATTGCTGCAATGTTCGATTTTAAACATAATAATCTTTTTGGCGCAACTGCATTCAGCGCTTATGGATTATTCTGGATAGGCATGGGAATGAGCTGGTTAATTAAATTGGGTTGCTTTGGCGAAACTTTGGCTGCTTCTGTTGATCCAAAACAATTGGGATTTGTCTTTATAGGATATTTCATTTTGACAATCTCCTTAACGATTTCTTCCCTCAAAATGTCGAAAGCAATGTTCTTCCTAATGTCCTTGATCGCGATTTTATTTTTAGGATTGGGATTAGATGCCTTTGGATGTGGTCATATTTGGCATTCGATAGCTGCATATTCTGAAATGGCAATTGCTCTACTTACCTTTTATGTTCTTAGTGCAAAGTATTTAAACACATACTTCTCAAAAGAATTGCTTAAAGTTGGGAAACCTTTTTTGAAATAGACTTAAATAATTCTCAAAAATGTTAAAAAAGTCGCAATAATTTTTCAGCCCATGTAAATAAATTTAGTGCGATTTGAATTGATTAAATGATAAGATTACCACATCATCAAAATTAATTCTTAATTATATTTTGTTTAAATTATTTTTATTATTACATTTGCCGAGTAATCAGTTGAATGTAAAAGTTTATATATATTTATTTAACAAAATTGATTAACCATTAAAAACTTATGGATATGAAAGCATTAAAATTTACTCTTATTATTATCTTGTTGTCTGTTGTAAATTTGTACGGACAAGATTACCAAAGTATTAACTCAGGCAAAATTACTTATTTCGAAACTTCCGGTTTTATTAGAAGCATTAGAATTGATTTGACGGAATTTGATACGGATTCTGTTCTTTATCCATTTAAAATTATGCAAGAAGTTGATTGGGAATGTTATTCACCGGATAAAGCATCTTGGATCGGTGAGAAAATAGTTATTAAAGATAATGGCGACAATATCTTTTTTAATAGAAATGATCAGGAAATTATTATTAAAACTAAGGCTGAACTTAATGAAAAATGGATTGCATTTGAAATTCCTGATGTATTAATAGTTGAAGCAGAGATTATTGAACACGAAATTCAAACTTTTTTAGGATTAGACGATTATGTCAAAACCATTGAATTTAAGGCTTATGATAAAGATATGGCTCCTGTTAATAATGAAATAAACAATAAGAGAATCGGAATCAGCGAAAATTATGGGTTTACTAAGATACTTGATTTTTATAATTTCCCTGAATTTGAGTCTTCAAATGGATATATTCAAGAGCATAATTTAGTCGGACTCTCCAACCCTGAAGTTGGTATTCAGAATCTAACAAAGTTTGAGGTCTTTGACCATGAAGTAGGAGATGAATTGCATGTTTATATACATGATTATTATGATGTATATGGATATTATGAAAAATCAATGTATAAATATATTGAACGCACAGATTATCAGGATTCAATAGTATATTCTTGTAAAAGAACACAAACACGTTTATCTGAAAGTTATGGCGAAATGACATCTTTTGTTTTTATTGATGATACAATAAAAACTGTGATTACAAGAGATATTGACTTCGACAGATTACCTGAAGAGGTTATTGGTGAAGAAGAGAGATCAAGTTATCATTTAGGTATTTATCAAAATGTTTTATCAAAAAGAGAATCAAGTAATTCGTTTTTGAAAAGAGATGATGATTGTTGGGAATTACTCTTAGTTGATGGATGTTTAATCTATAATAGATACATGAAAGGATTAGGAGGTCCATACTATTATTGTAACGACTGGATGATGACTTATGAGCGTTCATTAGTTTATTATAAAAAAGGTGATGAAACATGGGGAACACCATATAATTTAACCGGTATTTCTGAAATAGAAAATGAAAATAAAGTAAATGTGTTTCCAAATCCATCGAAAGATGGAATTATTTATGTTGTCGCAAGTCAAAACATTAACTCAGAACTAACAATTGATGTTTTTGATATTCAGGGTAAAAAAATTAAATCAGAACAACTTGATTCAAATTACAATGTGATTGATTTGTCTGGGTTAAGAAAAGGAATGTATTTGTATAGAATATCAGACGGAAGAAATGTTTTGCAAACAGATAAGATTGTTGTAGAGTAATTGTTGAAAATTTCACAACACAATTTGAAAATCAATCTAACAACTTATCAGGGAGAATACACTAATAGATGGGATTAAATTATTATAAACCACAAACTCCTTAGAAAAAGTGTAGCCAAACCACAAAAACTCGTTGGAATTTGTGTTGTATGCAAATTTCTATATCCCCATTCTTTATTATATTTACACTCATAAATTCCCCATTTTTAGGGATGTGTTAAAATAATCACAATTTCTACTTTTGCGCAATTAAATGTAATTTTTGTTAAATTAATTAATTCGCAAAATGAGAAGAATGTATTTTTTGATTCTCTGTGTGTTGATGAATGTTTCAACTATGTTAGCAAATATCAATATCGACACAGCAAAAAATGACTCTACAAACAAATGGGATCATACAGTTTTTACGGAAGAAGTAAAAAATGAAAATGCAAAAACCAGCAAATTACAAATAGGAGGTTACGGAGAAATAACGACTCACCGTTTTTTCTATAGCGACGATTTTAATCGTTACAAATACCCGGAACAATATAAGTCGGTTCGTAGTCGCGGACAGTTTGATATGCCGCACGTTGTGTTTAATATTGCATACAATTTTGGTAAAGGATGGAGTGTTTCTACGGAAATAGAATTTGAACATGGCGGCACCGGTGGCTCAATAGAGATTGAAGATGAAGAGTTTGGCGAATACGAACAAGAAACAGAAAAAGGCGGAGAAATAGTTCTCGAACAATTCTGGATTCAAAAAAGTTTTAATAAGGCTCTCAATCTTCGTGTTGGTCATATTATTGTGCCGTTTGGATTTGTCAATCAGTATCACATGCCAATAGAATATTTTACAGTTCTTCGTCCCGAAGAGGTGAGCAGTATTATGCCATTAACTTGGCATCAAACAGGAATTAGCTTGTGGGGAAATGCAGGAAAATGGTATTATAATGTTGTTTTTGTATCAGGATTAGATGCGGAACGTTTTAGTAATAATGGATGGATAAAAGACGGAGCGTTGTCTCCTTACGAGTTTGAAATTGCTAATTCTTATGCCGGCGCTTTTCGGGTGGAAAACAGATCTTTAAAGGGTTTACAAATCGGATTAAGCGGATATTACGGACAAAGTGCGTTGAATAGTTTGAAATCTGACAGGTATGCATCGAACAATATTACCGGCGATTTGCTCATGGGCAGCATAGATGCGATGTATAGCGATTATAATGTTATTGCGCGCGGAAGTTTTACCTATGGACATCTTTGGGATTCACAAGTTATTTCCATGATCAACAAAAATATGTCATCCAATTCTCCTTCACCACGTACCAATGTTGCATCAGATGCAATGTGTTACTTTGTTGAAGCCGGTTATGATATATTTTCATTCTTCCCAAAACTCGAAGAGCATAAGTTTTACCTCTTTAGTCACTTCGGATATTATCATTCCATGTACGCTACAGAAGGCGCAATTTTGTCGGATGCTCGCTACGAGCGCTATATCGCATCAGCCGGAATAAATTATTACCCTATGCCACAAATAGTTATCAAAGCAGAATTTTCTTCGCGATTATTCACAGAAGCATACAATAATGAAAATACAATTTCTTTAGGCATAATGTATTCAGGAATGTTTAATAGATGATTTGTAAAACCGATAAAATGGATAAAGAAAAATCCCCGTAGGGGATCCATATCAATAGCGTGGGTTACGATAAATGAAACAACGATCGTTTCCGCAAATGAAACAATCATTGTTTAAAATCAATTAATCAAATATTATTAATTAAAATTAAAATAAATGAAAAACAATTTGAAAAATTTTTTATTTGCCTCAATGGCATTAATTCTTGTGTTTAATTTAAGTTCGTGTGGAGGTGGCACGATTGAAGAAGACGACAAAGAAATGTTGGAAATCTTAGATGTATATACCAACAACACTGTAATTAAAACTTATAATTTATTGGCAAACAATGCAATAGATTTGTTTGAGTTATGTGAAAATCTTCAAGAATCACCAACAGATGCAAATGTATTGGCAGCTGCGAACAAATGGAAAGAAGCTCGCAAATACTGGGAATTGAGTGAGGCTTTCCTTTATGGACCGGCAGAATACAACTCATTGGATCCTCGTATTGACTCATGGCCCCTCGACAAAAACACTCTGGATCAAGAGCTTGCTAAAGACATGACCGGAGTTGACGCACCACATGCCCGCGTTTATTATGGTGTAAATCTCATCGGTTTTCATGCAATCGAATACGTCCTTTTTGAAAATGGACAAGCAAAAGATGTTTCTAAAATTACAACTAATGAATTGATTTATCTTGTTGCTGTTGCAGGTGTTCTGATGGAAGATTGTGTTCTCTTGGAAGCATCTTGGACTGATGATATTAGTTCGACTAAAAAAAGGATATTAGAAGAAGCTGAACTTGAAATATCTTCTAATTTCGGTTATGAAATGCTAAATGCGGGTTCTGCAGGTAGTCGTTTCAAAACTCCGCAACAAGCTGTTCGTGAAATCATTGGCGGATGTGAGACTATTGCAGACGAAGTTGGAAACGAGAAAATTGCCGATCCATACGAAACAAAAAATGTTCTTCGTGTTGAGTCTTGGTATAGTTGGAACTCTTTAGATGATTTCACTAATAATATTATCAGCATCGAAAACTCTTATTTGGGAGGAATGGAAGGTTATAGAACCGGAAAATCTTTGAGCGATTATGTTAATAGTAAAAACGAGCAATTGGATAAAGATATCTTGGAGGCAATTGAAACTGCAATTAACGCTATAAAAGATATTCCTTCTCCTTTCAGAAACCAACTTGATAATCCGGCAAGTGCACCAATGATTGAGGCGGCGATGGATGCTTGTAATAACTTGCTGGATCAACTTTCTTTGATTGATGAGGTTGTGGAGTGACAAGTGACGTGTGACGGGTGACGAGTGACGTGTGACGGATTGTGAAGTTACGTGTGACGCGTAGAGACGCACTGACGTGCGCGTCAAAATGTAATGATTCCTCGTAATGATGAAAATTGCAAAATTTATAGAAAAGTACCTGCATTAAAATGCAAGGTTTTAACCGTTAATCAAAAAATAAAAAAATAATGAAAAAAAATCTTCTAACATTTAGTATTTTACTCACATGTGCTTTCTTTGTCGCATGTGATCCTCCTCAACAAACAGAATTGTCTGAGGAATATTATTCTGGTGGTGTTAATGGCACTGCTTTTAATAGAACCAGTTTGGCATACGAACAGCCTGCTCCTGCCGTAAAAGATCTTGCTGCATTCAAAAGAGGTGAGAAAATGTTCGAGAACAATTATGTAACAGGCGAAGGAACACCGTTTTCCGGATTGGGTCCTGTTTATATTCGTTCGTCTTGCATCGCTTGTCATCCCGTTTACGGACGCTCTAAAAGAGTTGAAACCTTTAACTCTGAGGAATACGGAAACGGCTATTTGGTTATGATTCATACTCCTGATGGCAAAATTTGTGAGAGCTTTACAGGAATGTTGCAAACTCGCGCAGTTCCACCTTATTTGCCGCCGGTTGATGAATCGGGAATCCATATTACTTGGCATAACTTTACCGATCAATATGGAAATGTTTATCCTGACGGAACTCCTTATAGCTTGATTTACCCAACTGTAGAAATCGACAGAAGCGCGATCTTATTACCTGTTCCTGATGATTATCAAGTTAGTATCGAAGGTACAATTGGGATTTTTGGTACCGGATTGTTGGATGCAATTACTGATGAAGATTTGTTTGCTGAACGCGATGCTCAAGTTGCTCGCGGTTACTATGTTGGCGAAATTGGCGGAATGATTAAAGAAGCTGACGGCAGTGAACATCCGGGTAGATATACTTATGGCTGCACACGCGGAACCCTTCAGAACGGTCCCGGCTCCAACGCAATTTGGAATATCACAAACGTAACTCGTCCCGATAGAAATTATCTTTACACTACTAAAGCTTGGGTGGAGAAAATGGGCGAACTTGGTTTAGATACAGTTGGATTCATCGGCGGTTTCAATCAAACAGAAATGACCATGGCTGAATTTGACGATTTCATGATTTGGCATCGTGGATTAGCAGTTCCAGCAGCTCGCGACCTTGATGATGATGACGTGAAAGCCGGCAAAGAAATCTTCTACTCAATTGGTTGTACTGCCTGTCATAAACCAACTTGGACTACAGGAACAGATCAATACATTCCAGGATTTTCCAATCAAAAAATTTGGCCCTACACCGATTTATTGAAACATGACCTCGGAATGAAAGAACCCGGATTACGCAAAATGTGCCGCACAACTCCTCTTTGGGGACGTGGATTATCATACATTTGCGCAGGTCATACAGATATGCTCCACGATCTTCGTGCTCGTAATTACGAAGAAGCAATCCTTTGGCATTTCGGAGATGCAGAACAAAGTCGCGAAAAATTTAGAAATTTAAGTAAAGAAGATAGGCATAATTTGGTAAGATTTTTGGAATCGATTTAAGATTAAGAGTGAGTGAGAATATTCTATCTGTAAATTCTGCAAATTATGTCATCCTGTCAAAATAGATTTTTTTATTAATTTTGTAAACCCTGAAAATTCTGTCATAATGTCCATCAAAGCAAAAATATCCAAAATATTCTCCTTCGGTTTCCTAATTATCATGCTGATGATTTTGGCGTTGGCGACTTTTGTGGAAAAAGCAAAAGGAACTCCTTTTGTTGCTGAAAACATTTATGGATCGTGGTGGTTTATAGGTATTTGGATAGTCATTGCGTTTTGTGGATTTTTGCACATCATCAAATGCAAAATGTACAAAAAGCCGATAACTTTTTTGCTGCATATATCGTTTATTGTGATTTTAACAGGAGCATTCCTTACTTTCACAACTTCTTCGGAAGGGAAAATTCATCTGCGAAAGGGTAAACCGGAAAATACTTTGGTAAACGAAAAAAACAATTCTCGACAAAGACTTCATTTTGATGTTCTTCTTTCGAGTTTTGAAATCGAATATTATCCCGGCACACAAGCTCCTTACGATTACATCAGCAATATCAAAATAATTAGAAACGGTATCGAAATCAACGGAAAGGTTTCCATGAATAAAGTTTTTTCCGACAAAGGATACCGTTTCTATCAAATGTCTTACGATAAAGATTTAAAGGGAACAACACTGCTTGTTAAATCCGACAGATATGGACTTCCTGTAACTTATGCCGGATATTTTCTACTGTTTATTTCGATGATAGGATATTTCTGCATTCCAAATACATCCTTCAGAAAGTTGTTGAATCATCCTGCTTTGAAACAAAGTGCAATAGTAATATTGATATTTTTTGGTGCAATTAATATTGGTATTGCCAATCCAAAATCAATTCCGGAAGAAAGCGCTAAACAATTCGGTCAATTGCAGATTTTATACAAAGACAGAATTTGCCCGATGCAAACATTCTCCAAAGATTTCACACAAAAACTTTACGGAAAAACTTCTTACAATTCCATGTCTTCGGAGCAAGTTTTGGCTGGTTGGCTTTTTTTCTTTGATGAATGGAAGGATGAACCGGTGATTAAAGTAAAGGGTAAAACGGTTCAACAACTTTTGGACTTAGAAAGTAAATATGCATCTTTCTCCGATTTTTTTATTGATGGAAAAAATTACAAGCTTGCGGCGCCATTACAAAAAATTCGCATGGGTGAAACGGTTGAAGGCGCAAAAGATATAATCGCTGCCGATGAAAAAATTCAACTGATTTTTATGATTCAATCGAAAACCCTACTGAAAGTTTTTCCGCAATATGTTTCAGAAAAAGAATTAATATGGTATTCTCCCTCTGATGAACTTCCAAAAAACATTTCCGAAAATGAACGATTAGTCATTAAGGGAAGTCTTTCACTTTTAAGAGAATATGCGCAACAAAAGCATTGGCAGGATTTTAGTTACACATTAGATAAATTATCAGTTTTTCAAAGAAAGTCGGCAGGAGAATTATTATTGTCGCCACAAAAGATTATTGCAGAAAAAATATTTAATTCCTTTAATATTGTGAAACCCATTGCGTTTTCGCATTTGTTGATTGGAATTTTTGCTTTGGTATATTTTTTTAGAAGAGAGAACGGGAGAGGAAAGGTGGATAAAGCCGATAAAGTGGATAAAATCGATAAAGTGGATAAAACTGGTATCATTGATAAAGTAGAGACGTGGCGTGCCACGTCTCAAAACAAAATAATTCCAGCAATATTAAATCTTGTATTAATAATAAGCGGATTGTTAATTCTGATAATGATTAGTTTGCGTGGATATATCAGTGGAAGAATTCCTCTTGGCAACGGCTTTGAGACTTTACAGTTTTTAGCTCTTTGTATTATTGTTCTCGCACTTATATTCAGAAAAAGAATGTTTCTTTCAATACCATTTGGATTTATTTTCTCGTCATTAGTAATGCTTGTATCGATGATGGGTTCAGCAAATCCGCAAATTACACAGTTGCAGCCGGTATTAATTTCACCACTTTTGAGTATCCACGTTTCACTCATCATGATATCGTACACACTCTTTGCGTTTGTCGCCTTTATTGCAATTGCCGCGTTCATTTCAATCATCATCTCAAAACAAAAAAACATAGAACTCGTAAATAACAGAATGCTGCAATTATCAGTCTTTAGCAAGATTTTACTTTATCCTGCACTTTTCTTATTAACAGCAGGAATATTTGTCGGGGCAATCTGGGCTGAAGTCAGCTGGGGAACATACTGGTCGTGGGATCCAAAAGAAACCTGGGCGTTAATCACGATGATAGTTTACGCATTGCCGCTTCACGAAAAAAGTCTTTCGCTGTTTAAACGTCCGTTTTTCTTCCATTTTTATAGTTTAATGGCAATGTTAGTTGTGCTAATGACCTACTTCGGTGTAAATTACATCTTAGGCGGAATGCACAGTTATGGTGGAAATATTGGGATGAATGTTTACTTGATAATAACTTTGGTATTAGCGGTATTTGTTGTGTTGCCACTTTGGGGCTATTTTAAATATAGAAAAATGGTCAAACAATTCAAAAACAATAACAACTTTAATTTTCCTTTATAGATTTTTTTCCAAAAAAAGCAAGAATATTATTTCCTGAAACAACAAGCGTAACAGCAATTAGAATTAAAAGTGCACCAATAACTATTCGTACTGTTATAGCTTCGTGAAACACAAATACGCCTATTATTAGAGCGGTTACCGGTTCGAGAGCGCCAAAAATTGCTGCGAAAGTCGGACCTATGTTTTTTATGGAAATATTTATAAAAAGCAATGAAATAATTGTTGGGAACAGCGCAATTCCTATCGCATTAACCCAGCTGTAAAACGTTGGCGGAACCAATTGCAATTCTGATAAAAATCTGGTACGAACTATAAAAACAATGCTGCCGAAAACTAATATCCAGAAGGTCATCTTTGTTGATGACATTGTTCGTATTCTTGAATGATCAACAGCAACAATATAAATGGCATAACAAAGAGATGACAGCGCGACCAATATTAATCCGGTTGTACTTAATGTTGTATCTCCGTTACCTCTGTATAACAAAGCAATTCCTATCATTGCCAAGATAATACAAGAATATGTTAGCCACGATGCTTTTTCTTTGAAAAACACAGCCATAATCACTGCAACTAATACCGGATAAATAAATAGTATTGTGCAGGCTATTCCAGCATCCATATATAGAAAACTTTGGTATAGAAATAGTGATGAGCAGGCAAAAATTATCCCGAAAATAAGTAAAGGCAAAATTTCCTTTTTCTGGATTTTCAAAGATTCTCCTTTGATAAGGAGTATTATACCGAGAAGAATAACACCTATTCCATATCGATAAAACAGTACCGAGTCGGGAGACAATCCTTCAGCATAAAGCGGCAAAGAAAAAAGCGGATTTGTTCCGTAAGCGACAGCAGCAATTATGCCGAATAAAATGCCTTTAAATCTGGCTTTATTTTTCATTGGAATAGAATTATTTTTGACAATCAAAATTGGCTGCAAAGATAGTTATTAAAGTGAAAGATGAAAAGTGAAAAGTGAAAGTTAAAAATTCTCTTAAAAATGATTACTTTTGTTTCGAAATAAAAATAAAAATTTACATCAATAATTAAATAAATCAAGAAAATGGATTCAATATCACCAAAGGACTTGAGACTACATTTTATGGAACAACTGATATTAATGGGTCCGTTTTGACTTTTCAGAAGATGAATGAAATAAAAAACTATATCGCCTTTTTAAAAGGTATTAATGTCGGCGGAAAAAACATTATTAAAATGGCTGATTTGAGGCAATATCTTTCTGGTAATGGTTTAAAAAATATTCGAACTTTTATTCAAAGCGGCAACATTTTATTTGAATCAGAAAAAATCAAAGAAGTTATTCAAAAGGAAATTGAAGAAAATATTTACAAACATTATGGATTTCATGTTCCTGTCATAATAAGAACTTTTCAAGAATTTGAGCAAATTGTGTCTCAATGCCCATACTCTAAAACTGAAATCGAAATTGCTGAAGCCGACAAAGAAGTAGAAGTATTTTATGTTGCTTTATTTAATGATTCTCCTTCTGAAGAAGAAATAAAGAAATTATCTAATGTCATGTCTGAAAATGAATCGTTTAAAATAATCAACAACAATATGTATATGCGTTTTACTGATAGCATGCGTTTTTCTAAACTCGCTGCTACTTTGCAAAAAATAAACACAACAAACACCGTCCGCAACTGGAAAACAATCAACAAACTATTATCATTAACAAAATAATCTTCAAATTTTCAAATCTTCAAATTTTCAAATCTTCAAATCATGAATCAAACCATAAAAATACAATATTATAAATCTCCTTACGGAGAATTAATTATCGGATCTTTCAATGAGCAATTGTGTTTATGCGACTGGAAGTACAGAAAATCAAGAAGTACAATTGATTCACGGATACAAAAGAGTTTAAAATCAGAATATGTTGAAGAAAATTCGGATGTTATTCAAATTGCAATTTCTCAGCTGGAAGAATATTTTAACAAACAAAGAACTCAATTTGACATTCCATTTTTAATGATTGGGACAGAGTTTCAAAAAAGTGTTTGGGATGAGCTGTTAAAAGTTCCTTATGGAAAAACTGCATCTTACATGGATTTATCCAAACGTCTAAACAATGTCAATGCAATTCGAGCAGTTGCATCGGCAAATGGAGCAAATGCAATATCCATTATTATTCCATGTCATAGAATAATTGGAAGCAACAGAGAATTAGTTGGATATGCCGGTGGACTTCAAGCTAAAAGGAAACTGTTAGAATTGGAATCGCATTTATATTCGCCGGAACTAAATTTTAATATCGAATGAATTGATTTATCTTTTATTAATCAGTTTTTTCAATTTCTTTAATTCATTGTTATTTAATTTCACAGAAATCATACTCGGTCCGGCATAATAACGAAATGTAACTTTATTTGCTTTTTTTAATTTAGCGACCATTTCATCGGTTAAGCAGTAGCTAAATCTCGTAATTTTTCTATTTTCTTCAGAATATCCCGTAACAACAGAAACCTTTGTAGAATCAGAGGTTAAAATATTTGAAGTATTTGTATTAATGTCTTTTGTAATTTCATATTCTTTGTTATCAATTGTTACATTAAAAACATCTTTATCAACAATCATAAATATCTTATCTTCAAGTCTAAAGCTTTTACTATTTAATGTTAACACATCATAAACTTTATAAGTTGCATTCTTGTTTCCTTTAATTTCTTTCACAAAAGTTTGTTCTAAGGATTCAAGAGGAGAGCGCCAAGTATGATCTTTCCCTGTATGCTTAAAAAAAACTCTTTTTGTTGAATAAACAATATCTTCTTCTTCAATAATACCTGTAAAAGTTATACAACTTTGAAAAATTAAAGGAAGAATAATTAATAATATACCAATTTTAGTATTAAATATTTTTTTCATTTTTAAATATTAAAAAATTTTACAAATCACTACTTCTCATCATTATTTTCGTCCGATTCAACTATTTCATCAACTTCAACTTCTTCGTCAATTTCAACTACTTTCGGAGCTTTAACTGTTTTAACTGCTTCATCGGTATTAACAGTTTTATCTTTTGAAATTATTGTTTTTATTTTATCAACTGTTGCGTCAACTTGTGGCACTTCAAATCCGGTTTTATTTTTAATAAATTTCCGAACAACAAATAAAATAGCTCCTAAAATTAAAACAACCAATGCTGTAATAAACTCCGCTACGTGATTCATTATAGTACCCCTCACGCCGGTCATTTCATCAACAACAACTTTTATTTTAAGAGTGTTTGAGGAAATCTTTCCTCGTTCAGCTCTTTCAACACAATTACAATCTTTATAAAAGTAAACATTTGCTTTAATTTCGAATGTCCCTTCTTTTTTCGGTTTCAAAACAAAGCCAAAAGGTGTTCCATACGGATACACTTTAAGGCATTTATACTCATCATCCGAAGATATTATTTCAAAATCATTTGCGTTAAGTACAACCTTTGCATACATTCCTCCAATATCTATGTCGCCCATTACATCTGTTTTATCTCTAATCTCAGATTTTTTTTCTTGCTTAAGGTCATATTTCCCTTTAGCACCAATAAGTACTGATAGATTCGATGTTTGGTTCATATAAACTTTCTTTTCCATTGTAATTGAAATCTCATATTCATCTATATCAGTTTCACTCGGCGCTGCACCAGTTTGGACAGGATTTGCTGTAGTTCCAGCCCCTCCTATTTTATGCGAGGGTCTGCTTTCTTTTGATTTTGCAATATATTGCTCATCTTCTTGTGAATTCGTTTGCTCTTCATCAATTTCATCGAAATTCTCATTTCCAATATCATTTGTTGTACCTACAACAATTTCTTCAGATGAGGAATTTGCAGATTCTTTAGATGAGTTTGAACAAGAAGTAAAACTAAAAATGACAATAAAAGTAAAAAGGAATATTAGCTGTGTGGAAAACTTATTGATAACTTGTTTGTTCATAAGGCAAATCATATTTTAAGTTAATAATAAAAAGATTTAAACAAATATAATAACATTGCGAAGGTAAACATTTTTTATAAATAATTAAATAAAATTATTTTTTTGCAAGAAAATATAAAGAATTAAAAAAGATTATTATCTTTGCATGTCGAATAATAGCAGTTTAAGCTCTTTCGACAAAGTAATTCATGTTTAATAAAATTTATTAGCCTATTGATAAGATCCTTACAATTTTAATTTTAATTGTAAAGTTTAAATGAAAGAAAATTTTAATTTATCAGATAATGAACTTATTGCCAACTATCTCAAGGGTGATATGTTTAGCATGGAAGTTTTGGTTAATAGATATAAGGGAAAAGTTTACTCTTACATTTTAATGATTGTCAAAGATAGCGCGCTTGCCGATGATATCTTTCAAGAAACTTTTATTAAGGTAATTCAAACTCTTCGTTCAGGCGTTTATAAAGAAGAGGGAAAGTTTATTCAATGGATAAATCGTATTGCACATAACCTTATAATTGACAATTACCGAAAAGAAAAACGACTTGGAACAATGGGAGCTGTTGATGTTGAAAACATCGCAGAACTAAATGATTTTATGGTTGATTCTATTGAAGACACTCTTATAAAGAAACAACAAGAGCAACAACTGCTCGAATTACTTGAGCTACTTCCCGAAGAACAAAAAGAAGTAGTTAAACTTCGTCATTACTGCGACCTCAGCTTTAAGGATATCGCCGCACTTACTAATGTTAGCATTAATACCGCTCTCGGAAGAATGAGGTATGCAATAATTAATCTTAGAAAAATTATTGAAGAACAGAACATTACATTACTCGAAAGATAGTGATGATTTAATGATGTGATGATTTGATGATGTGATGATTTGATGTCTATTGATATAACCATTCATAAAGGATGAAATAGCAACTTCTACGCCTTCTCCATTCTCAATTCTCAATTCTCAATTCTCCATTCTCAATTCTCCATTCTCCTCGCCCCTTTCTCAAATCCAAAAAAAATACCCTCATTCATACAATTTTTATATTTGATCCTCGTTATCAATATGTAAAATGTTGTTTAACTAAAATTAATCTATGAAAAGAGATTTACTATCCTTATTATCAAATTATTACAAATCATCTGGAAAGTCAAAAAAGACTGATCTTTCAATGCAGAATTATCAAAATATCCAACTTCCTAAATCAACTCAGAAAAGAGTGGACAATATTTTGAGATATGCAAATTATCAATTAATTATTGACAATGCTCGCAAAACAGGGTCTTATTTGCTTAACTAATATTTGTGACTGATAAAATAAAATTTATAATTGATTACTTTTCTAAAAATATGCCTACTCCGGAAACGGAACTTACGCATAAAAATGAATATCAATTAGTAGTTGCTGTTGTGTTGTCTGCTCAATGCACAGACAAGCGTGTTAATATTATTACTCCTCCCTTTTTTGAAAAATTTTCCAACTTTGAGTCATTAGCTCGCGCAACTCATGAGGAAGTTTTTGAGCTTATTAAATCGTGCTCATATCCAAATAATAAAACAAAAAATCTTATCAAATTAGCTCAAACTGTTTGTAATGAATATGATGGTGTTCTACCGCAAACACGCGACGAATTGGAGAAACTTCCGGGAGTAGGACGAAAAACCGCTAATGTTGTTGCAGCTGTTGCATTTAACGAACCACGATTTGCAGTTGACACACACGTATTTAGAGTTGCTAATAGATTAGGTATTGTAAATGCAAAGAATCCTTTAGAAACAGAAAAACAACTTTTACAATTATTTCCCGAAAAAGTTATTCCCGATGCACACCATTGGTTGCTTCTTCACGGCAGATATTGTTGTACTGCAAGAAGTCCAAAATGCGATGCCTGCGGCATTTCAGAAATTTGCGAAAGTTTCGGGAAAAAATAGTAAATTTGTAAAATTTTTTTCAAAAAAACATGAGACATTTTGTCTCTTTTCCGATTAATAAGAAAATAATAAAACTATGGATAATAATTCAGAAAAATTAAAAGCTTTACAACTCACCCTCGACAGAATCGAAAAAGCTTACGGTAAAGGTACCGTTATGAAATTGGGTGATACTGAAATAGAAAGTGTTCCGGTTATTCCTTCGGGTTCTATCGGACTAGATATTGCTCTCGGAGTTAAAGGATATCCTAAGGGAAGAATTGTTGAAATATACGGTCCGGAAGCCTCTGGTAAAACAACTCTGGCACTGCACGCAATTGCACAAGCACAAAAAAATGGCGGTTTAGCAGCGTTTATTGATGCTGAACACGCATTCGACAGATTCTATGCCCAAAGACTCGGAGTAGATATTGAAAACCTGTTAGTTTCACAACCCGATTGTGGAGAACAAGCACTAGAAATTGCTGACGCGCTAATTAGATCAGGCTCTATCGATATTATTGTTATTGACTCTGTAGCAGCACTTACTCCAAAAAGCGAAATTGAAGGCGAAATGGGAGAAAACAAAGTTGGATTACAAGCTCGCCTCATGTCGCAAGCACTTAGAAAGTTAACAGCTACGATTTCTAAAACAGGCTCATGCTGCATCTTTATTAATCAATTACGGGAAAAAATCGGAGTAATGTTCGGAAATCCTGAAACAACAACAGGAGGTAATGCTCTGAAGTTCTACTCTTCAATACGTCTTGATATTCGCCGAGTATCACAAATTAAAGATGGTGATGACGCAGTTGGTAATCGAGTAAAAGTAAAAGTTGTAAAAAATAAAGTTGCTCCACCTTTTAAAGTTGCCGAATTTGATATTATGTTTGGAAAAGGAATCTCAAGAATGGGTGAACTGCTCGATATTGCTGTAAATCTTAATGTGGTAAAGAAAAGTGGATCTTGGTATAGCTATGGTGACACAAAACTCGGTCAAGGAAGAGATGCGGTAGTGCAAATCCTTGTTGATAATCCTGAACTTGCAGCGGAAATTGAAGCGAAGGTGTTGGTTTAGTTTAAGGTTCAAGGTTTGAAGGATTATGGTTCAAGGTTTTTATCTTGAAGGGTTTGTGATTTAATGATTTTTGCTTTAAAGCGAACAAAGTATAAAAATAAAAGTTAATTTATTGATGAAGCATTTATTTTCAATTGCCATATTATTTATTATTGTATTTTATTCATGTAAAAACAACAATACTTCTCCGGCTAAAAATGAAATAACTATAACACAGGAATATAAAATTCCATGTAATGATCTACCTTATATCGATTCTCTGTTGCTTATCGATTCTCTTAATGGTGATTTGTATTCTTGTCGTGCTGAACTCTATTTTGATAATGGAAGATATAGCGAAGCATTATTCGATATTAATAATGCTATTGTATTGAAGGGACAAAATATTCCCGACTTGCTACTTCTTTCCGACATCTATTTTATGTTGGGCAACGGACAACTTGCACGTTCAGCAATAGTCGAGGCAGAAAAGATTAATAACGAAGATTATACCGTATATTATGCTCTAGGAAAACATAACTTCAGAACCGGAAACTTTGAGTTGGCTAAAGGTTATCTGGCAAAATCAATACAAATTAACGCAGTAAATCCACAATCTTTTTTTGTACTTGGACAAATTGCTGCGTTGGAAGAAGATACTGCAAGAGCAATAACATACTATCAAAATGCCATTCAAACCGATTACGAATTTACTCCTGCATATTTGCAACTCGCTGTAATTAATATGGATAGAGATCGTAGCCTTGTTCCACAGTATCTTCAAAATGCAATAAGTGTCAAACCTGATAATCCTTACGCCCATTTTATGCTTGGAGTTTATTATCAAGAAGAAGAAGATTACCTAAAAGCTAAAGAATGTTATCTCGAATCTTATAATTTTGATCAAAAAAATAAAATGACATGCTTTAATCTGGGGTATATTTACTTAACTGAAATGTTTCTCTTTGATTCTGCAGCACTTTGGTTTGATAAAACTTTAGCTCTTGATCCAAGTTTTAAAGCTGCACAAGATAATTATAAATATAGCTTGGAACTGTTAAAAGAAGAAAATAATGAATAAGCGCAGATTAAAAAAGGCTTTTGTAAGATTATCCAAATTACCAAAAAATAAATATTTCTTTAAATATTCATTTAATAAGCTCAAACATTTTTATTATAAAATTATTAAGTCGAACAAAGTTGCTTATCCTTCAACAATTATGCTTGAGCTTACTAATAAATGTAATCTTGCATGCACAACTTGTCCGCGCGTTTATGAATACGGAAAAGCTATGGATTTAGGTTCCATCAATGTCGATCAAGCGAAAGGAATTATTGATGAACTTTGGCCATATTTAGATTCTATCGGCTTGACCGGAATGGGAGAAACTTTCTTATATAAAGATATAGAGCAAATTATAGATTATATTAAAGAAAAAAATAAAGGTATAATTATTTCTGTATCCACAAACGCAATGCTACCAAATTTTCTGGAAATTGTTTCTAAATTAGTTGGCAAAATAGATACTATCCAGATTTCAACAGACGGATTAAATGAGGTTTACGAAAGAATACGAACTAATGCAAAGTTTGAAACTTTAGACAAAAATCTTCGTAATCTTGTAAAACTCACAAAGGATTCCAATACTACCTTGATGATGAATATGGTAGTTACTGAAGAAAATTATTTGCAAATGGCAGCACTTGTCGAATATGCTGAAGAAATTGGAGTTGAATATATGGATTATACAAAGTTTAATTTAGCTTGTATCACAAATGTTGATGTATCTTATTATGACTTTTACAAATCTGAGGAATTTTCTAAAGCTCTAAATGAGTTGGAAAATATTAAAAAGAAAGTAAAAAACGTAACTGTTGGCGATAGAAGTTTCTACGACAAACCTGCTTTTAAACATTGTCCGTTTCCTTGGAGTCATTTCTATATTTGTTGGGACGGCTATATAACTCCTTGCTGCGCAAAACCTTTTCCAAAGGAATATAACTACGGCAATGTATTCGACAGCTCTGTAATGGATGTTCTCAACAATGAAAAGTTTGTTGCATGGAGAAAAATGTGGAGAGAAAATAAAGCACCGAAATTTTGTGATAAATGCCATTTTGTTGTATAGATGGGTGATGAGTGACGTGTGACATGTGACGTGTGACGTGTGACATGTGACGGGTGACGGGTGACGGGTGACGGGTGACGGGTGGTTGTTCAGTCATTACTTATCACACATAATTCCGCCAAACTCATCAATACCGGAGATCTTGCATTCCATCTCAACACCATCAACATTATAAATCATCGGCTGATGTAATTTGTATAGGTTTCTAATATATCTTACCCGAAGATGTAAAACATTATCCTTAATCATTATAATATTATTTTCAAGCAAGATGATTAACTCACTTAACAACTCATTTATGTCAAATTCTTTATTAGTGATTTTTTTTAATGAAGTTGCATTTGGCAAATTCACAGGAAAATCAATCTGATTAACATTTACTCCAATACCTATAATTGATGATTTAATTTCGTTTCCAGAGATTCTATTTGCAATTAAAATTCCACAGATTTTATTATCATCAACAAAAATATCATTGGGCCATTTTATTTTGATTTGATTTTCAGTAGAAAGGTATTGTGATAATAAATCAAGGATTGCAAGAGAGGTAGCAACTGTAATAAGATACTGATATTGCGGTTCTACATAAGGTTTAACAACAAAACTACAAGTAAGGTTCTTCCCAGATTCTGTTTCCCAAACATGCTCTCCTCTACCCTTTCCATGAGTTTGCTCTTCTGCAACAACAACAAAAGGCAAATCTTCACCGGAATCTAATAAACGCTGAGCTTCTATATTAGTAGAGTCTATTGTTTGGTATGAAATTGTTTTCATAAATTTTATTGAGTTACGTTTTACAAGTAACGTTACTTCTTCAAATCAAACATCAAATCAAGTCTTCCGACATTAACTCCCTGACTTCCTGTTTGGGAAATATATACTATTTTTCCATTTTTATTTTTAACTTGTTGGGGAGTTTCAAGAAATGTATGAGAATGTCCGCCGATAATAACATCAATAAATTCGCTTTGAGCAGCGAGAGATGAATCGTTGATTTTACCTTCACTTCCGTCGAAACCAATATGAGACAGACAAATAACTAAATCGCATTTTAATTTATTCTTCAACAAATCAGACATTTCATTTGCAGTTTCAAAGGTATTTTTTAGAATAATACCTTCAATATTCCTTTCGAAAGTTACTCCTTTCAATGAAACACCAAGTCCGAAAATACCGATTTTCAATCCATCTTTATTAATAATAACATAAGGTTGTACATAATCTTTGAGGATTGTTGCAGTAAGATCATAATTGGCATTAACAAAAGGAAAGTTTGCAAGTTCAATAAGTTCAATCAAATTTTCCATTCCAAGGTCAAATTCGTGATTGCCGAACGTGCTTACATCATAACCTATAGCGTTCATTAGTTCGACTTCTGCTTTTCCGGAAAAAAGATTATAGTACGGAGAACCCTGAGAAAAGTCGCCTGCATCAAGCACAAGAACATTTTGTTCTTCTTCGCGAACCTGATCAACATAAGTTGCAATTCTAACCATGCCACCATTGCCCGCACGATAGCCGCCCGCATTTTCAGCAAAGGTTTCTATTTGACTGTGAATATCATTTGTGTGTAAAATTACAAGTTTCTTTTGTTGTCCGTAACAAAAACCAACAAACAATATCAAAACAAAAAAACAATATATCTTTTTCATATCTAATTTATTCTTAATTTAAAACAACCACTCTACCATCTTTTTTTGCATCTATCGGCGAGTTATCATATACATACTGTGCTATTGCTTCTCTAATTAGTACCGGTGAATCTGTTCTACTAATTGCATTTTTAAGAACTTTCATATTATCATTACCCTCAGCAATAAAATCTATTGTAGCAATTTTGTAAATTTTAGTATCATCAATAGGTTTTCCGTCAATAATAGCATTAACAAGTTTTTTATCTTTGATTGTCAGCTTAATTCTGCTCACACATTGCACATTAGTTTTAGCAAATACTTCAAGTTGTTCTCGTAAATCTTTTCCTGTTATCTCAATTACTGACAAATAATTTTCAAAAGGGAAAACTTTATAAACATCACCGAGTGTAATCTTTCCTTGAGGTAAAGAAGTACGCAATCCACCTCTATTCATCAAACCCATATCTATTTTTGTATCAAAGATTTCTTCCGCGATAACAGCAACAACATCTGCAGCAAAATTACCCAGCAAACTTTCTTCACGCAAACCTTTATCCATAAAGACTTTATTATATCCAATTACTGAATCCATAATTGATGCCGCATAAACTTTGTAAAAGTTAAAAATACTATCAGCAACGGGATCTTTATTTGTATCAAAAGTCTCATCCATAAGAATCATTTGTCCTTCTAACGATTTCAACTCATATTGTTTTTGTTTACAACTTGAGAATAGAATTAATAGAAGAAATAAAGGTATCAGAATTTTTTTCATCATATTATAATTTTATCAGAATGCAAAGATAATTTATTTTATTTTTTGTTTAAAAAGTGTTTCCGGCGTTTCTTCAGTTTTATTATATGGTCTCAACCGAATTGAATATTTGTAAGTGGCATTCTTGATAAGATATTTATCGAAGACACCCGGACCGCAAGTAGCCGTACCTAAACCTGCTTGCAAATAATCTATATTAACCGTCCAATAATCTGCTTCCGACAGTTGATTAATTCTACGTGCACGAGTAAGCTCTTCGTCATCATATTGATAAGCACTAAAATTAAAAAGTTGATCAGATGAAATATATAATCCCATATCTCCATAATTAGGAAAGAAGTTAACCCATCTCACATCAGAGTGATTACCATTATCTTGCGGAACAATATGTTGTTCAAAAAGATCATAGGTCTTTGCATTATAAACTCCTATTTTCCCGGCTTGATTTCTATCCGGATAAGTTTCTTCATCTTTACCAAACCAATTTACGTTTTTGTATTTAGTTTTTAATCCGAATTGAGTACCAACTTTCGGCAAAGCTTCTACTTCTTCATTGGGAGTCACAGTATTATCAATGACAATATTTGCATACCCATCAACTGTAATTTTTTGATTAACAACAATAATATCGTTTCCTTTATTTTTAAGATGCAGATCAACATTTATTTCAACTTTATCATTACCAATTTTCTTTGTTTTAATATTTTTCGGGACAATCTGCAAATCGTCAAGTCCATATTTTCTCCACAGTTTTGCACCGTATCTATCAACCTCATCGTTTAAAGTCGGGGCGCGCCAGAAATTCGGTTTAATTGCATGTTCCAATATTTCATCATCATTAAAAATAATCGACGTAATCAATCCTTTGTTTTTATCAAAATTTAATGAGAAAATATTATTTGATATTTTGACATTGTTTTTATCTTCCTTAATATTGATTTTTGGAATATTAATAATAGGTGTCAACTCTTGTTGTTCTATGTTTAATTTGAATTGGTCCCAAGCAACTTCAGTTCCTTGAGAAATGACAGCCCGCCGACGTTTTGTTTTGGAAGAAAAATAAATAAAAAATTCTTCATTCGGATTTGCTGTTAATTCCGGAATTTCTACAAAAAATTCTTTTGAAGCCAAGGGTTCCAATTCCATGGGAATAATTGTATTTTCAACAATAATCCTCTCATTTGAAGCTATTTGATAAGATATTTCATACTTATCAAGATTTGTAAAAGAGAACCAATTTTTAATATTAAATTTCCCATTATCTATATCAATTGCTTCTATTTTAATATTTTGATAAACCTTTTTAACCTCTGCTAAATGATGATGCGGCACACGATCTGAGCCAATTAGTCCGTTAGCACAAAATGCATCATCATGTTTTATTCCTTCTTTCTCTCCTAAATCGCCACCAACAGCAAGCCATTTTACATTTTTTTCTTCATCAAACATTGCAAACGATTGATCGACCCAATCCCAGATACAACCACCTTGCAATAGCGGATATTTTTCAATAACATCCCAATAATCTTGTAATCCACCAACGCTATTTCCCATTGCATGAGCGTATTCCACAAGGATATACGGACGCGTTTGCGGTTGTGAAGCATACTTTTCAAGATAATCGGGGCTATAATACATTAATCCGATATAATCAGTGTTTTCTTCGTAGATTGCACGTTCATAAATCACCGGGCGACTATCATCACGTTTTTTCATCCAATCGTACGTTTCATAAAAACAAACTCCGTTTCCTGCTTCATTTCCCATCGACCAAACAATAATAGAGGGATGATTTTTATCACGTTCAAGCATATTTTTATTTCGAGCTAAAGTTGCGGCTGACCATTCTGCTTTTTTAGCCAAACTATTTTCGCCATAGCCTTGCGCGTGCGATTCAACATTCGCTTCATCAATGACATACAAACCATATCGATCGCACAACTCATACCAATACGGGTCGCAAGGATAATGACTTGTACGAACAGTATTGATATTATTTTTTATCATCAGCTCAACATCTTTAAGCATAGACTCTCTCGAAATAACATGCCCGGTAACAGGGTCATGCTCATGGCGATTAACACCTTTAACCATAATCGGCACACCATTTATACAAAGCTGAGCATCTTTAATTTCAGATGTTCTAAATCCGATTTTTGAACCTAAAATCTCAACAACTGAGTTCTCGTCATCAATAAGTCGTATTACCAAATTATATAGGTATGGACTTTCTGCTGACCATTTATTAATATCTTCGATAATTTTATCTTCAAAATTTATTGTAACTATTTTATCCTTATATGGTTTTGAAAAATAATCTTTAAATTGGATTTCTTTTTTTGTAAATGAAATTGATTGTCTATTTCTGTCATATACTTCTACTTCGATAATATGTTTTTTCTTTGGAAGTTTTGCAAGATTATTTTGAAGGTTAAGATTAAATTTCAACACGCCATGTTCGTAATTTTCATCTAACGAAGCATTTACTGAATAATCGAAAATATTTATTTTCGGTTTTGAATACAAAAACACATCTCTTTCAATACCGCTTATTCTCCAGAAGTCTTGACATTCAAGATATGAACCGTCAGAAAATCTGAACACTTGCAATGCCAAAGTATTTATACCTTTATTTATATAATCTGTAATATCAAATTCCGCCGGTGTTTTAGAATCTTCCGAATAGCCTACTTGTTTTCCATTTATCCAAAGGTAGAATGCCGATTTCACTGCCCCAAAATGAATGTAAACATTTCGACCATCCCAAGAGTTCGGCACAGTAAATTCATGACGATAACATCCGACAGGATTGTCATCAATAGGTGGATGTGGCGGATTTGATGGAAACTCATTAATAATATTAACATAGATTGGAGTACCATAACCTTGCAGCTCCCAATTTGATGGAACGGGAATTCTTTTCCATTTACTTACATCATAAGATGAAAGAAAAAAGTTTTCGGGCACGTCTGTCGGTTTTTCAACCCAGTGAAAACGCCAATTACCATTCAACGATTTATAATACGGCGATTTTGCATATTCGAGATTATAAATTTCAAGTTCTTGTTCGTAAGGAATAACATTTGTTCGTGGAGAAACTTTATTTATCTCAAAAATATTTACATCATCCCAAGGCTCTTGGGAAAATAAAGTTACACTCAACAATGATATGATGGTGACAAATAATGTTTTTATGTTCATAATCGTTTAATTTGGCATTAATATTCGCCACAAAATTAATTAAAATTGTTGGAACATTGATTTTTTCGCTACATGGCTGCCACCGTTCGGAATCCCCTGACGGGATTGGGATGGTTTCGGGATTGAAACATTTTCGGCTACCGTTCGGAATCCCCTGACGGGGATGTGTTGTCACTCGTCACATGTCACCCGTCACTCGTCACTCGTCACATGTCACATGTCACGCGTCACTCGTCACCCGTCACACGTCACACGTCACACGTCACTTTCCAATTAATTTTGTATCTTTGTCAATCAAAAATTTGTATGATGAAAGCTTTAGTTAGTATAATTATGGGCAGCATGAGTGATTTAAAAATCATGGAGAAGGCTGCAATTTTCTTGGATGAGATGGAGGTTCCATTTGAAATGAATGCTTTATCTGCTCATCGCACTCCGGATGAAGTGGAAGATTTTGCAAAGAATGCCAAATCGCGCGGGATAAAAGTTATTATTGCCGGCGCCGGAATGGCTGCACATCTACCTGGTGTAATTGCTGCAATGGCGTCAATACCTGTTATTGGAGTTCCTATCAGCGCATCTCTACAAGGTATGGATGCTTTGCTTGCTATTGTACAAATGCCTCCGGGAATTCCGGTTGCAACAGTTGGAATTGATGCAGCACAAAATGCAGCAATACTTGCAGCACAAATTGTTGCCGTTGGTGATGATGCTTTAGCGGAAAGACTTGTTAACTATAAGATTAACTTGAAAAACAAAATTGTTAAAGCAAATGAAGAACTGTCGAAAGTAACATTCAAACATAAAGTGTAACATTTTATAACATGAAAAAACTTTTACTATTAATTGCATTTGCTGTATCTTCAGTAATACTTTTTTCCCAAAGCTTTGACGGGGGCTTAACTTTTGGAGTAAATGCCTCACATACAACAGGTACCTATGTTGACTCAACATTGTTGGGGCAAAACTCTAATATGATGTTTAACAGATCTTTTAGCAAACCCGGACTGAATGTCGGTGTTTTTACCAACTTATATCTTTCAAAAAGAAGTGCTTTGGATTTAGAAGTTGCATATACACAAAAAGGTTCACGCAAAATCCCTAATGCTAATGATACATTACCCGGAACAGTTTATGAAACCAGATTAAGTTTACATTATATTACCGTTCCAATTCATTATAAATTTATTGCAAGCGATAGAATAACTATGTTCGCTGGACCTAATGTTGGTATTCTTGTCGGTCATAAATTCACCCAAAACTTTATGGATTTCAGTAATTATTATGATGATTTAAGTAAGTTAGATTTATCAATAGACATCGGAGCTGAAGTTTTTCTTTTAGAGAGATTAATTTTAAACATAAAATATTCGGCAACTTTTTTCTTGACTCCAATCAGATCATATAATAATCCGCAAGCATGGTCATACGGTCCTTTCAGCAAACCATTTTGGCAAAGAGGACAATGCAATCAGTTGTTCGGAATAAGTTTGAGATGGGTTTTCTTTGGTAATAAAGAATTTGGCATGAGGAAAGACTAACAATGTGACGAGTGACGAGTGACGAGTGACGAGTGACGTGTGACGTGTGACGGGTGACGTGTGACGGGTGACGGGTTAATGGAAAATTTAAATAATAATTAATTATGAAAAAAAGAATTTTACTATTATTTTTTTTAATGACAACTGTTTTTGTGGGATTTTCGCAAGAAAATACTTTAGCCTATCAAACAATTGATAAGAATAGTGAGAATACTATTTCTCAGGATCATTCAAAGACTGCACTCTCATTCGGATTTTTACATGGTGGAGGTAGTTTAGTAGGCCTTGATTTTGAAGTTCTTCCAACAAAAATTTTTGGAATTCAAGTAGGGTTTGGATATTTAGGTCTCGGCTTAGGCATTAATATACACTTAAAAGAAAATGATATCAGAAGCTCATTTATGTCTCTACAATTTTGGCATCAGGGATTAGGCAACTCAACTACACAAGCATTAATAACTCCAATGTTTGTTTTTAGAGCAAAAAAGGTATTCACAGCTTCAGTTGGATTTGGGTTTAGGGTCATGAAAGGTCGTGCATTCTATAAAACTAATCTTAATGACGACATGCCATTGATGTTTACATTTGCAATTGGAGTGTACTTTCCCATGAAATAGTCACTTGTCACTCGTCACTCGTCACTTGTCACTCGTCACTCGTCACTCGTCACCAACAAAGACATTCAAATCTTCCGGAGTATCAATACTTATAGTTTCATAATTCGAATACTCAACAAAAATTTTATAATCATTATCAAGCCATCTTAATTGTTCTAAGCTTTCAGCGCGTTCTAAAACCGAAAAATCGAGTTTAACAATTTCTTTAAGAATAATTGTTCTGAAAACATATAAACCGATATGCTTGTAATAAGTTTGTTTTTCAGGTTCAACTTTATAAAATGGGATAATTTGTCGGCTGAAATATAATGCTTTATTATTCTTACTAATAACAACTTTGACCCTGTTAGGGTCTGTTGCATCTTCGAAGTTGATTTCTTTAATTAAAGTGGCAATTTCCGCATTTTCATTATTAATAAGAACAGATAATGCTTCATCAATTTGTTGTGGGAAGATGTATGGCTCGTCGCCTTGAATATTTGCAACAATGTCAAAGAAAAGATTTCTTTCTTCGAGTATTTCTATTGCTTCAGCAACTCTTTCAGTTCCGTTTGTATGATTTTCGGAAGTCATTAAAACATTGTCAGTAAAGTTCTTTACATGTTCGAAAATTCTTTTATCGTCTGTAGCAATATAAACTTTCGAAAGGAGTTTCGATTTCATTGCTTGATCGTAAACTCTATGAATCATGCTTTTGCCGTCAATGTCAACGAGTGGTTTTCCCGGAAATCTAGACGAGTTATATCGAGCCGGAATTATTCCAACAGCATTTATTTCAGAATAAGCCATTGATTTCAGCGTTTATTTTATCGATGATATTTGCAAGGTCCTCAGGATTATTTTCGAAATCAAGATTATCAACATCAATAATTAGTAGTTTTCCTGCATTATAAGATTGAATCCATTTTTCATATTTATCATTCAAACTTTTCAGATAATCCAAACGAATAGATGCTTCATAATCTCTTCCTCTTTTTTGAATATTATTTACAAGAGTCGGCACCGAAGCTCTGAGATAAATTAAAAGGTCGGGTGCAGGAATAAAAGAAGTCATTAACTCAAAGAGTGATAGATAATTTTCATAATCTCTTGTTTGCATCAAACTCATTGAATGCAAGTTAGCTGCGAAGATATAAGCATCTTCATAAATTGTTCTATCTTGGATAACAGATCTATTTTCTTTTTTGATATCTACGATTTGTCTAAATCTACTATTAAGAAAATATATTTGCAGATTAAACGACCATCTAAGCATATCTTCATAAAAGCTACTTAGATAAGGATTTGTGTCGGCATCTTCGTAATTAGGCTCCCATTTAAAATTTTTTGCCAACAATCTTGTAAGAGTAGTTTTTCCTGAGCCAATATTTCCTGCAATAGCAATATACATAATTTATGAATTTTGTAACATTAAAAGAACTTCATCAACAATATTTCTGTTATTAGACAATCGACGCAATTTATTTTGTCCGCCTAATTTATTTTTACTTTTAAACCATTTATAGAAAGTACCTTGAGGCACAACATCTATTACTGGCGCTCGAAGCACCATATCATGAAAACGTTTTGCTTTATAATCAGAATTTTCATCCATCAAGGCTTCATCAAGATATTTTTCGAAAAGTTCCATATTATCCGGTTCTTTCTCAAACTCAATGAGCCATTCATGCGCGGTATTTCCTTCTTTATAAAATTTTGGAGCAACAGTATAATCCGACAAAACCGCATCCGTTTTTTTACATGCAACACCAATAGCTTTGTTAGCATTATTGAGAATTAGTTCTTCTCCAACAATATTAATAAAAGCTTTTGTTCGACCGGTTATTTTTATTTTGAAAGGATTTAACGATGTGAATTTCACCGTATCACCTATAACATACCGCCACAAACCGCTATTAGTAGAAATTACCATTGCGTAATTCTCTCCTAATTTAACATCCTCCAATCCAATAGCATAATGTGAACCTTCGCTAAGCATATCCAAAGGAACAAACTCATAATAAATACCATAATCGAGAAGCAGAAGCAAATCCTCAGAATCCAAATCATCTTGAAAAGCAAAATAACCTTCCGAAGCATTATACACTCCCAAGTATCTCATATTAGGATTCTTAATCAATTTATTATATCTATCTTTATAAGGACCGAAATCAACTCCTCCGTGAAAAAAGACTTCAAGATTAGGCCACGTTTCATCAATCGATTTACCTGAAACTTCTTCAATTTTTCTTAGAATAACAAGCATCCACGAAGGAACTCCAAGAAAACTGACAACATTTCTATTAACCACAGCTTCGGCAATCATATTGATTTTCTCTTCCCAATCGCTTATCAAAGTTAATTTCTTTGATGGAATCTTAATATATTCTGCCCATTTAGGTAGATTTTGCATAAGAATAGCGGAGATATCACCGACAAGATATTGATTACTATCATTTACTTCTTGTAAATAACTTCCTGATACCGAGATATTTTTTCCAGTAAGCAATTTTGTATTGCTTCTATTTTCGATATAATTAGCAACCATTGCCCTACCGGCATCATAATGACAACCAAAAAGAGTTTCTTTACTTACAGGAATAAATTTACTTTTACCTGTTGTTGTTCCGGAAGATTTTGAAAACCATTGAATAGTTTCGGGCCACAGCAAATTTTGTTTGCCGCTCATTATTTCCTGAAAATAAGGTTCAAGATCTTCGTAAGTATTTAAAGGTACACTTTCCCTAAAATCGTTAACTGTAGAAAAAGACGAATAATTGTGTTTTTGCCCCCAAACCGTATCAGCTCCTCTATTAATAAGATCTTTAAATATTGCATTTTGTACTTCAATCGGCTCAGATTTGAATCGCTTTATTTTCTGCAAATGTTTTCTGAAAACAATTGACGATAAAGTTTGAGTGATTGAGGACATATTTTTTGGTTATAGGATTTTTTTTAATACTTTTGGACAAAATTTCAAATTATGATCATTTTCCCAAGTGCAAAGATAAACATAGGTTTGCAAATATTGTCAAAAAGAGATGACGGATTTCACAATATTTATACTTTTTTATATCCTTTTAACGAATTGAAAGACATTTTGGAAATAGTGAAATCCAATAATAAAGAAACAAACATTCATTTTTCGGGTAATATTATTGATGGAGTAAAGGATGACAACCTTTGTATTAAAACATATAATTTACTTTCAGAAATATATGATCTTCCCCCCGTGGATATTTATTTACATAAAAAGATTCCTGTTGGTGCCGGTTTGGGAGGTGGTTCATCAAATGCAGCTGCCACTTTGATTCTATTAAACAGAATGTTTGAATTAGGTATTTCAAATGATGAGCTAAAAGTTTTCGCAGGAAAATTAGGAAGCGATTGCGCTTTTTTCATTGATAACAAACCGGCTTTTGCAAGTTCTCGCGGCGAAATTTTGGAGGAAGTAGATTTCAATTTAAACAATAAAATTGAAGTTAAAGTGCCGAATATTCATATTTCAACAAAAGAGGCTTATTCTTTAGTAAAGCCAAATTCTAATGTTAGAAATTTGAAGGAAATGATATACTCCGATATTTCTACTTGGAAGGATAATATTAAAAATGATTTTGAAGAATCGATTTTTCCAATTCATCCTGAAATTAAAAAGATAAAAGATGAAATGTATGCCAATGGTGCAGTTTACGCAGCTATGAGCGGCAGTGGCTCGGCTGTTTACGGAATTTTTGATAAATAACGAGATAATTTAAGCTCATATTTTTGCTCGAATACGGCTTAATGATTGAGGAGTAACGCCAATAAAACCTGCAACTTCTTTGAGTGGAACATGTTGAAAGATTTCCGGCATTTTCTTCATAAAAGCTAAATATCGTTTTTCTGCTTTAGGATAAGATATATCAACAAGTTGATTGTCGCTATTAAGTATCATATCAACGTAAAGCAGATGAAGCCAACTATTGAATGATGGCGACATTTCGGATAATTTTTGCACAGTACTTTTTTTCATTTCAATAACCACGCTATTACTTGACGAAGATATTGTCATTCGCGAAGGTAAATTCCGAATATGTCCCCACGAAGAAAAAACAGTTTCACCTTGAACCGCAAACCATAACGTACAATCTTCCCCTTCACGTTCGATATGTGCTCGCCAAACGCCTTGTCTAATAAAATAAATTGAATCATCTATTTTTCCTTCTTCAATAACAACACTTCCTTTAGGAAAATGAAGCGTACGTAAAGTTTGTCTGAGCAATAGCTCTTCTTCTTCAGCTAATTTATGATGCTCATTTATTATGCTTATTAAAGTTTCCATTTCTTGATTTATCAATAAAAAACAAAATTACAATAATTAATGTAATTACAAAATCACCGACACCAACTGAAAGCCACATTCCGGAAATTCCAAATAATTCGGGTAATATAAAGAAGAAGACAACAGGCATAATTCCGCGCAATACTGTTAAAGTTATTGCTCGTTTAACACGTTCGACACTGGAATAATAACCAATAGCAATTACGTTGATTCCAAAGAAAACGTAATCCAAAGCAAATAATGGCAAGCCGGAAAGCGCATATTGATATGCATTACTGCTTTTATCCGGCAAAAACATGGTAATAATTGTTTCTGCAAAGAATGAAAACAAAACCGTTATGAGTAATCCGAAACAAAATGCACAAGTAAGCGCTAATCGTGTAACTTTGGTTGAACGTTCAGTTTGTCCGCAGCCGTAATTATAGCTAATAATCGGTTGTGCCGATTGTATCATTGCATTAAATACCATAAATATTACAGGGAACAGATAACAAATTATACTATAAGCAGCAACACCATCGGCTCCAAGATGATGCATAAAAACGTAATTACCTGTAATTGCCATAACGGCGATTGTAATTTCGCTCAAACAAGTTGATACGCCGAGTTTTATCATATACCATACATTTCTTAAAGTAAGAAGTATGCTGTGTGCGCTCATTTTTAATTTTGCAAATCTTACTGCTATTTTCGGATTTAATAGATAACCTGCAAGAAGAAATGCACTCACTAATCCACCAATATCAGTTGCGATAGCAGCTCCAAACAACCCCCATTTGAATACGAAAATAAATACATAATCAAGTACGATATTTATAGCAGTACTGGTAATCATCGCCCACATTGCAAATTTGGGATTTGTTTGTCGCACAAAAAAAGGCAAGGCAATCATAAGAACTGTAATGGGTAATGTAATAGCATACCAAAACATATATTCGCCCGCCATTTCTTTAAGGTAATCGTTAGCGCCGAATAAGACAGCTGTTTGAGTTGGGAATAATATAACTAATAATGCTATTATCGAAGCAACAAAAAATAACGCTACTGTTGATTGAGTTACATTAATATTTGCTACTTTAAATTTTCCGCGCGAAAGATTTATCGACACTAAAATTCCTCCGCCCATACCAAACATCAGTCCGATTCCAGCAACTATCATAAATATTGGTGCAGCAATATTAACTGCTGCCAAAGCATCACTACCTAATCCACGACCTACGAAAATACCGTCAACAACAGTAAGTAAAGCTGTTGACATCATTCCTAAAATAGTGGGAAAAAGTTGTTTGACAAATAATTTACCAATAGGTAATGTTTTGAAATCGAGACTATCTCTTTGCATATTACTTTATTTTTTTGAGGGTGCAAAGATACAGCTTGTTAAAACAATAGAACTTAACAATTGGTAATAAAAGAAATTGTAGTAACTCCTTATTTCGGAGCTTTTACTGTAATCACAGTAGCAACAGCAGCAAAAAACACATTCGGCAACCAAGCAGCAATCCAAGGATCTAAACCACTATTTGTTGCAAAAACTTTTGTAATTTGCATCATTAGAATATAGGTGAATGTTATAACTACTCCTACACCTAAATTTATTCCCATTCCAGCTTTTTTCTTCCTACATGCTAAAGAATAAGCAAGCACTGTCAAAATTATTGTTGCAAATGAATTTGCAATTCTTGAATGTTTTTCAACTTCATATTCAGTAATGTTCCTAATACCTTTCAATCTCTCAGCTTCAATAAAATCATTGAGTTGTTTAAAATTCATCGTTTTCAAATCATTAACAATAAAAATCATATCTTTAGGAAAAAGATTCATTTTCATTGTTATAGAACTTCCTTCTTTAATATCCTCACGATCATCAAATATTGTTCTTTCAACATAATTACTTAATGTCCAAGTACTATCACTTTCCGACCATTTTATCAACCGAGAAGATATTTTATAATGCATTCCATTTTCAAAATCGAATCTTTCGAGGGTGAAATCATTTCCTTCATTAGTTTTCCCGTTGAAGTTCTTTACATAGGCATAGGTAGCCGGTCCTATTTGCATGTGAATATCATAAGCATATTGCGAGTATTTTGCAGACTTCCTAAGATATTGATTTTCAAACTCTGTAAGTTTGGAATTAGTTTTAGGAATAACAAAATTAGATAATGCAAAGGCAACTCCTGCGAGAATAATTGCACAGAAAAGATAAGGGACCATAAGTCGATAAAAACTTATCCCCGAGCTTAAAATTGCAATTATTTCAGAGTTCTGAGCTAATTTAGAAGTAAAAAATATTACCGCGATAAAAACAAATAAGTACAGAAATAAATTAAAGAAATACGGGATAAAATTAGCATAATAACCAAAAACTATTTCATGAAAAGGAATATTCCCATTCATAAACTTGTCTAACTTCTCCGAGAAATCGAAAACAATAACAACAATAATCAATAGTATGATTGCCAAGAAGAATGACGAAAAGTATTTCCTTATTATATATAAATCTAATTTTTTCAAAATTTCCAATTTTCAACTTTCAACCTTCAACTATTATAACCTCCGCATGATAGTTTTTATTTTATCAGTTTTCCATTTTGCATAATCGCCTACCAGAATGTGTTCACGCGCCTCTGAAACAAGTTGGAGATAAAATGCTAAATTATGTTGACTGGCTATCATTCCGCCTAAAATTTCGCGGGCAGCAAAAAGATGGCGCACGTATGCTTTAGTATAATTTGTGCTAACAAAAGACGGACAAAGTTCATCAATAGGAGAAAAGTCTTTTTCCCATTTTTTATTTTTGATATTGATTATTCCTGAGTTAGTGAATAGCATCCCATTTCTGCCGTTACGTGTGGGCATTACACAATCAAACATATCAACCCCGAGAGAAATACATTCTAAAATATTTTCCGGTGTGCCGACACCCATTAAATACCGAGGTTTATCCTTAGGGAGAATATCGCAAACAAAATCAGTAAGTTCATACATAAGCTCAGCAGGTTCACCGACAGCCAATCCGCCGATAGCATTTCCTTCCGTACCAAATTCTGCAACGAATTCCGCCGATTGTCGCCGCAAATCTTTATAAACACTTCCTTGTACAATCGGGAAAAGTTCTTGATGATAACCATATTTCGGTTCCGTTGTTCTGTATCTTTCAATACATCTTTTCAACCAGTTGTGAGTAATTTTTAATGATTTCTCAGCATATTTGTATTCGCAAGGATAAGGAGTACATTCGTCGAAAGCCATAATGATATCGGCGCCGATACTTCTTTCAATATCAATAACATTTTCAGGAGTAAACAAATGATATGAACCATCGATATGCGATTGAAACTTAACACCTTCTTCTGTTAGTTTTCTTATATGAGTTAGAGAATAAACTTGGTAGCCGCCGCTATCTGTGAGTATAGGTTTATTCCACCCGTTAAACTTATGCAATCCTCCGGCACTCTCAAGAATATCTGTTCCGGGTCTTAAATATAAATGATATGTATTTCCTAAGATTATTTTAGCATTAATATCTTCTTCCACATCTTTAATATGCACAGCTTTTACAGTTCCAACCGTTCCAACAGGCATAAAAATCGGAGTAGGAATATCGCCGTGATCTGTATGAAGCACACCAACTCGCGCCTTAGTATCAATATCTTGTGTTAATAAATCGTACTTAAACATCAAATAAAATTAAAGTCGTTGATAACTTTTAGAAAAATTTGTCAAAAATACGCTTAATTTTCTTTTCATTTGCATAATTTTATTTTTTGATTTAAAATAATTATGTTCTTCAACTTAGAAATATTTGATGATACGTTTTTTATTGTACTGGCTTCTATTACAATAATACTTTTCGTTATTCAAATAATTTATTTAATTCGTACCGGCAATTCATTTATTTCAAAAGGCGTATCTCCCGACAATAATTTGAGAGAATTACCTCCTGTTTCTATATTAATATGTATGAGGGATAACTTCCATATTATAAAAAAACAGATTATGGCTTTGAGTAATCAGGAGTATGGAAAATATGAAATAATTGTTGTAAATTATACAGCACAAGATACAGAAAATGAAGATTTCACAATGTGGGTTCGACAAGTTCCAAATCTGATTTTCTTTACTATTCATGAAAGAAGTAACTTTAAATGTTCGAAAATATATCCATTATCGATTGGAGTTAAAGCAGCACAATATGATTTAGTTATTACGACTCATTTAGACTGTATACCTACGAGTATTTATTGGCTTCGGTCAATGGTTGCAAGTTTAAATTCGAAACACAATGTTGCAGGAATTGCTAATTTTAAATCTGGCAAAGGTTTCTTTAACAAACTTATTAGGTACGAACAAAGTAAATACAATATGGAGTTTTTGTCTTATATTGCTAATGGTCATCCTTATACAATAAGCACAAGAAACTTTTTATTCAAGAAATCAGACTTTCTGATTCCTGAAAATTTAGTTAATTATTTCCAAGCTTGTAATGACGGAACAGCGGTTTTCAATAAGTTTACAGGAAAATCAGAAACATCTTACATCTTTGATGATTACGCTCAGATCTCAATCGAATCTAAACAAAATTTAGCTACATGGTTCACTCATGTATCAAGAAGATACTCAAATGTAATGTATTCAAAATCAATAGGCAAGACTATAAAGGTCATCTATGCTTTAAGTACATTTTTGTTTTTCATTTCGTGCCTTCTTCTTTGCATTTTTTTCAATCAATTCATATTACCAATTATTGCTTTAATATTGATTAGAATAATTTTATGGTATTTTTTACGACGCAAAGCCTTAAAAAAATTAAATCAAGTTGATTTAATTAACACTTTTCCTATCCTTGATGTCGTACTATGGTTTATTATTCCCTTCTTTTATTTGTCTTCGTTAAAGATGAAGAAAAATCTTTGGGTTTAATTAGAAAAAAGTGAATACTGAAAGAGCAAGAATCCCCTTTTTGATAAAATTTTCAACTTTCAACTTTCAACTTTCAATTAATGTATATCTTTGCAAGCTAAATCATAATCTAAAATGAAAAGAGTAATGATAGTAACCGGTGGCGGCGATTGTCCCGGATTGAATGCTGTAATCAGAGCGGTAGTAAACCGCGCATCACAAGAAAAAGATTGGGAAGTTGTAGGTTCCATAGAAGCTTTTAATGGAATATTACGTGAACCGACTGAATTAGTAGTTCTTGATGAAAACGCTGTAAAAGGCATCCATTATCAAGGTGGAACAATTCTTCAAACAACAAATAAAGGAGGTCCTTTCAGTTGGCCCATAAAAGAAAAAGACGGAACTTGGACAACTGTTGACCGCTCCGATGAAATGATTCGCAAAATTAATTATCTAGGCATTGATGCTGTTATTAACATTGGCGGCGACGGCTCTCAAAGAATTTCACAAGCTCTTTTTGAAAAGGGATTAAATGTCGTTGGCGTTCCCAAAACCATTGATAACGATCTTTCAGCTACAGATTCAACTTTCGGGTTTCAAACAGCTGTGGAAATTGCGACAGATGCTGTTGACAAGTTGGTTACTACGGCAGCAAGTCATAATCGTGTGCAAATTCTCGAAGTAATGGGAAGAGATGCCGGTTGGATTGCTTTGCATTCTGCTGTTGCAGGCGGCGCAGAAGTATGTTTGCTCCCTGAATTTCCTTACGACATAAACAAAGTTATGGAAAAAATTGATTCACGATTTAACAAAGGTCGTGGATTTATTAATATTGTAATTTCAGAAGGAGCAAGAAATATCAACGGAAATTATGTAGCAAGAGAAAGTAATGAACCCGGATATAATAACAGAATTCTCGGAGGTATCGGTTTCCAACTTGAACAAGAGTTGAAAGAAGCCGGTTGCGAACACAGTATCAGAACAACCGTACTCGGACATTTGCAACGCGGTGGAGTTCCTGTTGCTTACGATAGAGTTTTGGCATCACAGTTTGGTGTAAAAGCCTTTGAATTAGTTTTGGAAGAAAAGTACGGAACAATGGTATCTTACAGGCATCCGCGTATTACTTATGTTACCTTAAAAGAAGCTATTCAAAAGCCTAATCTTGTAACTTGGGATACTGCTTTAATGAAAACAGCGCTCGGACTTGGAATATGTCTTGGAGTATAATAAACTTTTTTGGTTATTTACCAAGCGTTTAATCAACCTATTAATCAACACACTAACATTTTGTTAAAAAAAAGTTAAATAGAAAAGTTAAAAAAATTATATTATCTTAACTTTTTACTTATCTTCGCATGCAGTAAAATTTTGTAAAAAAATTGAATCAATTTATTAATTAAAATTTATAATATGTTATCAGATTTCATTCAAAATCATCGCACATTTGCGATTTTGTTGGCAATTTTAATAATTGTCATTCCATTTGTCATCTATTACGTTACTAAAGCTAAGAAAGAACATCCTAAAGGCTTAATTGCAGCAGCTCTTAGCAATATGGGTGAACGTTTTGGTTACTACATTATGAATGCAGTATTGTTGCTTTTCATTTGTTCAAAATTTGGAATAAGTGATGAAGCTGCAGGTTGGATTTATGCTGTATTTTATTTCTTGATATATATTCTTAGTTTGCCCGGCGGTATTATTGCCGACCGTTTGCAAAACTATAAAGGAACTATTATGTCGGGATTGATAGTGATGGCATTAGGATACGGATTATTATCTATTCCATTGTTTGGAAATAGTGCAGCAGGATATTCTGCTACAACAGGTATTTTAGTGTTTACTTGTGCTGCATTACTTCTTATTGCATTTGGAAATGGTTTGTTTAAAGGAAATTTACAAGCTATTGTTGGTCAAATGTACGACAATTTTGAGGCGGAAGCAGCAAAAAAAGGTGAGGAAGAATTAAAGAAAGTAAAAGGAAGACGTGATAGCGGATTCCAGATTTTTTACGTGTTTATCAATGTTGGTGGTGTAATTGCACCATTTGTTGCACCTTTACTTCGTAGTTGGTGGCTTAACACAAAAGACTTAGTCTATAATGCTGACCTTCCAAGATTATGTCATCAATTTTTAGATTCTTCTTCTACAATGACGGCTACAGATATGAGCAATCTTGAAACTTTATCACAAAGTGTTCAAATGACAGGTTTCCAATTTACAGATATGGCAGCTTTTTGCAGTTCATACCTTGAAACATTCAATACCGGTGTTCATTATTCATTCCTTGCTTCTGTAGCAGCAATGCTTATTTCATTTACTATTTTCCTTTTAGTAAAGAAAAGATTCCCAAATCCTGTAAAGAAAGCAAAAGCTGCTGTTATAGAATATACTCCTGAAGAAAAAATAGCAAATGCTAAAGAAATTAGGCAAAGAATGTATGCTCTTTTTGCTGTATTAGGAATTGCAATATTCTTCTGGTTCTCATTCCACCAAAATGGTCAATCACTTTCTGTATTCGCAAGAGATTTCGTTCAAACAGGATCAATTGCCCCAGAAATATGGCAGTGTATTAATCCATTCTTTGTGATTATTCTTACACCTATGATTATAATGCTATTTGGAGCACTTACCAAGCGAGGTAAAGAAGTTTCTACACCAAGAAAAATTGCAATAGGTATGTTTATTGCCGCTTGTGCATATATTTTCTTAATGATCGTTGCCATAGCACATAATTATCCTTCAGGAGATGAATTTAAAGGTCTTGCCGATGCAGCAAAAGAAGCAATGAAATCAAGTCCGTATGTTCTTATCGTAACATATTTCTTCTTAACAGTAGCAGAACTATTTATTTCACCACTTGGACTTTCTTTTGTTTCAAAAGTTGCTCCAAAACATTTACAAGGTATTTGTCAAGGTTTGTGGTTAAGTGCAACAGCTATCGGCAACTTATTTATAGCGTTAGGTGTAACAATGCTTAACAAATTCCCACACCAATGGCAATGCTGGGCAGTATTTGCCGCATTCTGCTTAATCTCCATGATAGTAATGCTATCTATGGTTAAATGGCTTGAAAAAGTTACAAAATAATTCAGAAGTTATCTGTAGCAAATTGGCTTAACAAAAAAAATGATAACATAACACCGCTTAAACTAATGTAAAGCGGTGTTATGTTTATTAATCACTTAGTTCATATTGAAAAAGTAATGATTTAAATTAATTCAATTTAAATTATAAACATATAAATAAAGCAAATAATCTCCTCTTTGAGAATGTTTTTTGTGGTTTGTATTGTGTTTAAATTGACCTATTAACCTTTTAAATTATATTCATATGAAAAAACCTATTTTCTTTTTTTTGTTAAGCGCTGTTTGTTTGCTAATCTCAACACAAACACAAGCTCAAGAACCTGCAAACAGAACAGGTTATGATTATCACATTTATGTTGATAATAGTGTTAACGGCATTCATCCTGTTGATTTGCCAACTACTATTAACACTACTCCTGCCAAAAGCGGAGGTACAGGTACAGAATCCGATCCATACATTATTGCTTCTCCTGAAGATATGTACGAATTAGCAATTCGTCTTAATGAAGGCTCTGAAAGTTCTTCATCAATTTTTCCTAATGGAAACCCCGGATATAGTGATCAATATTTTTTAATGAATAGTGATATCGATCTTAGTTCTTATAATCCGTGGCCATGTATCGGAATTCCCGGAGAGAAAATCTTTTATGGAAATTTCGACGGAGGTGGTAATACCATCTCTGGAATTATTTTAGATGCGAACTTAAATTCTAATCAAGGATTATTCGCAGTAATAGGAAATTATGCAATTGTTCACGGCATCACACTTCGTGACTGTCAATTAAATGGGACATATTACACCGGAGGCATTGTTGGTGCAGCGGGCGAATTCACTACTATTTATGATTGCCATAATTTCTGCGATGTGTCAAGTCCTGCGTATTATTCAGGAGGCATTGCCGGCGCTAGCTGGGGAACAATATATAACTGTACTAATGCCGGAAATCATAATGGAAATGAATTCTGTGGTGGAATAGTCGGTGATTTTTATGGCACAATATATAATTGTGTTAATACCGGTAATATGACGGGCAGTGGTTCTCTCGGTGGAATTGTTGGTTATAGTGACGGGGTTTCTGCTAAGAATTTAATTAGCTCTGGTAAAATTGTTGGATCGGGTGGATACAACGGTGGTATTATTGGTTTTTATGCTAGCAGTATAACTGATAAATTCGTTTCTGATTGTGTAAGTTTTGCTGATGTTGATTGTGCAGGCGCTAATAGCGGCGCTATTATCGGTAGAAGATGGACTGTTGAAGGACAAGCAAGTATTATTGAAAATTGTTATTATGATAAACAATTAACATTAAAACCAGGTGTATATGCAGGAGCCGGAAATCCGGATCCATCAGAAGGAAAATTTACACACGAAATGATTGGCGATGGATTAGCAAGTTCTCTTAATAATGATTTTATTTTTACAGAAGGACTTTACCCTTGTCCAACCGGTACTGAAAAAAGTGAAATCGCTGATGTAGCTATTGCACCCGCATTATTTAAATTTACCAATGATATGATTTTTGACATGTATAATGATATCAATGATCATTTTACTGTTGCTTTAAACAATGAGGTTGAATGGAGTTCATCGAATGAAAATTTGATGACTGTTATTGATCATAATGTTGCACTTTTAGATATTGGCACAGTAACTCTTAATTGTATTAAAGGTCAAGCAAAAAAGTCAATAGAGCTTACTATTAATACTGCTCCTCCTTATATTGGCATCAACAACAATAATAATATCAAAATAAATATTTATCCTAATCCAGCCACTTCACATATTACTATTGATGGTGAAAACATTCAAACAATAACTGTTTTAGATAATGTTGGAAGGATTATAAATAAATATAATTCTAATGGAAATAAGATTAATATTATTAATACTGAAAATTTAAAATCCAGTTTGTATTTTATTAAAATTGAAATGCAAGATGGAAAAACAATTGTAGAAAAATTTGTCAAAACGATATAACTCATACCCTGAATATTTCAGAAGTATCTTCGGTGAAAGAGTTCAAAAACTCTCTATCAATGCCGGATTCACATGTCCTAATCGCGACGGAACGTGCGGCATCGGCGGCTGCACGTTCTGCAACGCGTTGGCTTTTAATCCTTCATACTGCGATACCAACAAGTCTGTTACACAACAAATGACAGAAGGCCAAATATTCCATCAAACAAGATATCGCAGAGCAACAAAATATCTCGCTTATTTCCAAACTTTTTCTAATACTCACGCTAGCGTGGATACTTTGGAAAAACTTTATAAGGAAGCTCTTGATTTTCCAAATACAATAGGCATTGTTATCGGTACTCGACCGGATTGCATCAACAAGACAAAACTTGATTTGCTGGAATCTCTTGCCGAAAAATATTATGTGAAGTTGGAATTCGGCATCGAATCAACTTACGACTCTACTTTAAACAGAATTAATCGTGGACACGATTTCAAAACTACTGCCGATGCAATAAACGCAACAGCAGAAAGAAAAAATATTCATATCGGAGGACATCTAATCTTTGGGCTTCCCGGAGAAAGCAAAGAAATGATTTTGGATCAAGCTAAAATAATCTCCGAACTTCCTCTCGAAACCATAAAGTTTCACCAATTACAAATAATGAAAGAAACTTTGATGGCTGTCGATTATCTTAAAAATCCTGATGAATACTACTTCTACGAATTAAATGAATACATCGATTTGGTAATAAAATTTATCGAATTACTGAATCCGTCAATTGTAATTGAACGTATCGCCAGCGAAGTGCCACCAAGATTCTTATTACTTCCGCCAAAATGGGATATTCGCTACGATGAAGTGTTGCGATTATTTGAAAAAAAACTTGAGGAATATGATACATGGCAGGGGAGAGATGTGACGGGTGACGGGGTGACGGGTGACGGGTGACGGGGACAGGTGACGTGTGACGTGTGACGTGTGACGTGTGACGTGTGACGAGTGACGCGTGACGGGTGACAAAGGAGAAAAAGCATTCTCGTCAGTTGCCTGAGCCTGTCGAAGGCAACACTGACAGGGGTTTCGACAAGCTCAGCACCCATTAACCATTAATCATTAACCATTAATCATTAACCACTAACAATTAACCATTAACTAATATGACCTACTCCACCCTATTTTTTGATTTAGATAATACTCTTTGGGATTTCAACAGAAATTCTGTTGTAGCGCTCAACGACATTCATACAATTTACAGATTAGATAAATATTGCTCGTTTGAAGATTTCTTACCTGTTTATCAAAAGCATAATCATATTGTTTGGGATTTATTTAAAAAGAATCTAATTAGCGTTGAAGAAGTAAAATCCGGCAGATTTTTAAATACTTTTGAGGAACTTGAAATTAATTCTGAATTTTTCGATATTAAAACTTTAGGGAAAGATTATTTAAATATTTTAGCTTGCAAGACAATTATTATTTCAGGAGTTAAGGAAACATTAGACCAACTTAGAAAGTCGTATAAGCTTCATATTCTTTCCAACGGATTTATTGAAGTTCAGACAAATAAACTCAAAAATTGTGGATTACTATATTATTTCGATAAAATAATAACGTCAGATACTGTCGGTTTCAAAAAACCTGACGCCCGTATTTTCGAGTTTGCATTAAAAGAGACCAATACTTCAAAAGATGAAGTAATCTATATTGGAGATGAATTTGAAACTGATATTATCGGGGCAAACAATGTCGGTATTGATAGCGTTTGGTTTAATCCTGATAAGATAAAAGCTCCTGATGGAGAAAAAGAAGCGACTTTCCAAGTTGAAAGTTTTATTGAATTGCTGGAGATATTTTGATAGACAGGATGACAGAATTTGCAGGATTAAGCTACTTTTTTCAAAATTGCAGGGTAAACATTAAAATTATTGAAATCTTTCTGGATTGCTTTGTCGCCTATGGCTCCGCGCAATGACGGAATCTTAAAATTTTCAAATCCTCAAATCTTCAAATTTTCACTACCTTTGCACACAAAATGAATTAAACTAAAATAAATTTTATCATGAAAAGAAACATCACAATTTTAACTCTAATTATCACTACAACATTGTTTTATTCTTGTAACAAGTTCTCATCTTATCCTGAAGATATTATTGGCACTTGGATTTCAGTAGAACAAGATGGCAAAGAAATTTTAACCGACAATAATTTCATTCTTACTTTTAACTCGCCGAATATCGAAATTTATGCTGATCACAAAGATGTTGAAAACGGCACAAAGTGGGTTGTAAATAATCCGGGTACTTTTAGGTTAGAGGAAAATATTTTATTTGAAGAAGGTATTGATGAGAACGGCAAAAGTTACACATACAAATCGCGTATCAATATTGATGGAGATTTAATGAAATTTGAAGTTATGGAATTTATTCTTGGTGGTGTTGACCAAAATTATTCTCTGGATTTTACTGTTAAAAGGATTAAAGATGACTACAAGAGTCAATTTATCGGATTATGGAAAGGTAAAGAAAGCACATCTGAAAACGATAAATATTGGGATTTCTTTGAAGACGGAACTTACGACTACTACTATTTTGATCCTGAAACACAAAGCTATGTAAACAATGAGGATAATAAGGGGGAATATTTTCTTTACGGAGATTTTATGGTTTCTAACTATATTGGCAAAGACGACAAGCTAACTTATGAATGTTGTTTTTTCACCATCACCGGAAACACAATGAAGTGGGTTAGCAAACGTGAAAACGATATTACCGCAACATATATAATGGAAAGAGCGGAATCTGTTGAGTAATTGATTATTCACGAAGATTTTGAGGAGATTTTGGAGGTATTCGGATAGACGAATGACAGGATTTTCAGGATTAACAGAATTGACTTGTATAAATAATATCGAACGTGGCGTCTTTAGGCCACATTTGAAAAATGATGTTTTTAGTTTAACGATCTAATAAATAAACAAATATGTCAACAAATTTAAAGAGCAAGCTCAACGAAATCGCTTTCAAAAGAATCGGCAATTATCCTGATCGTCCGACAATTATCTTTCTTCACGACTCTTGGGGCTGCATTGGACTTTGGCGCGACTTTCCCGAGAAACTTGGAGAAATGGCGAAATGCAATGTGCTCATCTACGATAGACAAGGTTACGGGAAATCTTGTCGTTTCACTTATTCCAAACGCGACAACAATTATCTGGAAGAAGAAACTGATATCTTAAATGAACTCCTCGATTACTGGAATATTGATAATGCAATACTTTTCGGTCATAGCGACGGCGGCTCTATTGCGTTAATTGCTGCCGCAAAATATCCTGAAAAGATTTTAGGAATCATTATCGAAGGCGCACACGTTTTTGTTGAAAATATTACTGTCGAAGGAATCAAAGAAGCTGAACAGGCTTATCAGTCCGGTAATTTAAAATCAAAATTAGAAAAATATCATGGAGATAAAACGGATAAAATGTTTCAGATGTGGGCGGAAACATGGTTATCAGAAACATTTAAAACTTGGAATATTGAACATTTCTTGCCGAAGATTCATTGCAACACTCTTGTAATACAAGGAGAAAATGATGAGTTTGGCACTATGGAGCAAGTCAATAAAATTGTTGAACAAACAAGTGGATTTGCTCAAAAGTTTATTGTTCCAAATGCTAAACATACTCCACACAAAGAAACACCGGAACTTCTCATAGAAAAATCCGTAGAATTTATTAATCAGTTAAAGGATTAATTACAAACTTATTATATTTACCGAATAAAACACCTTTATATATTATGAGAGGAATTATTTTTGACTTGGACGGCACATTGGTAAATTCGATTGAGGACTTAGCAAGTTCGATGAATAAAGTTCTGGAAACTCGCAACTACCCTACTCACTCATTAGCCGATTACAAGATTTTTGTCGGCAGAGGGATTTTAAATCTTGTACGAACAGCATTACCGGAAACTGCAAAAGATGAAGAAACAGTAAAATCTTGTTACAAACAAATGGTCGAGATTTACAGAAATAATTGCATTGTAAAAACTGCACCATACGACGGAATAATCGAAATGTTGAACGAGTTGAAATCGCGCAAAATAAAGCTCAGCGTTTTTTCGAACAAAGCCGATGAATTAACAAAAAAGATCGTTGACACTTTAATGCCGGACTATTTTGAATTTGTTGTCGGACTTACAGATGAAGCGCTAAAAAAACCAAATCCTACAGTTGCTTTACAAATTAGTGAAAAGATGAGAATTGATCCGGAGAATATCCTTTACATTGGAGATACCGGCGTTGATATGCAAACTGCGATAAATGCAAACATGTATCCTATAGGCGTGCTTTGGGGATTTCGAACAAAAGACGAACTGGTAACAAACGGTGCAAAAACATTGTTGGAACATCCGATGGATTTGATTAAGATTTTGTAAGGAATTATATTAATATTATTATCTTTGTAAACGTAATTTTATTAAACCTCAACATCATGAAACATTTATTACCTTTATTAATTGCATGCACAATTTTACTTTTTGGTTGTAATGAAAATAGTTCGCGCAAATATATTGGCAAATATGATTTTAACATTCATCATTCATACCCTGTTGTGGAATGGAACGAAGAATTACAACATGAGATAATTACTTGGTTAGATTCCACCTACTCTTTCGATGGGAGTATTAAAAAATCCGGCACAAGCAATAAAATTATAGTTCATTGGGGAGAAGATACTCTTACAATATACAATAATACAGTTTTTACACAAACAAGTGAGTTCACCGTTGATATCGACGGAACATTAACTTATCCTGAATATGGTGGAAGTGGACATACAAATCTTTATCCGCCAGCCTATATTTCCAACGACACAATTGTCTTTACAATATGTGCAGGCGGTTTAGGCATGTATTCTTGTTGGAGTGTATTGGGAGTTAAACAATAAATACGCACAACTGTCATGAGGATAAAACAACTAACAACACTTTCCGGCGAAATCTTAAATAAAATTAATAATCTTCTTCCAATCTTATCAGACAATGTTCGCACATTAAAACATGAAGAGTTGGAAGAAATGATTAATGATAAAAATACCGTTATTTTCATTGCAGAAGAAGATGAAGATATTGTTGGAATGCTTGTTTTTATCATATATAAACTTCCGAGCGGAGTAAAAGCTTGGATTGAAGATGTTATTGTAAAAGAAGACCAACAAGGAAGAGGAATCGGCAGAATGTTGGTTGAAACTGCAATTGAATATGCAAAAAAATTAAACATCAAAAAAATAGACTTAACATCCAGTCCGTTTAGGATTGCAGCAAATATTTTGTACCCAAAACTTGGGTTTAAAAAACGTGATACTAATGTTTATAGGTTGGAATTATGACATATTAAATTCATCATACGTTTTCCCCTGTGCCGCTACGCTTGCACAGGGCTACTGATATTTGACACCTGCGGTGTCATTTTCCTCTCCATGTCCATTCAATTCTCCATTCTCCATTCTCCATTCTCAACTAATTTTCATCTTCCTCTTGGTTTATCACTAAAAAGTTCGTAGCTTTGCCGAATAATTTTAATATTTAATTCAGACATGAATAACGCAATTTTCAAATTTCAAAACCCAAACAATGAGCCTATTAAGGGTTACATGCCGGGCAGTCCGGAACGTATTGAGCTCGAAAAAGAATTAAAACGTCAAGCAAGCACAGAGATTGAGATTCCTCTTATTATTGGCGGAAAAGAAGTTAAGACAGGTGTGACTAAGAAGGTTACAATGCCTCACAATCACCAACACGTTTTGGCAACTTTCCATTGTGCTACGGAAGAAACAGTAAAAATGGCTATTGATGCTGCATTAAAAGCTAAAGAAGATTGGCAAAGAATGCCTTGGATTGAAAGAGGTGCAATTCTTCTTCGTGCAGCAGAAATGCTTGCAAAACCTTATCGTGCTACAATAAATGCAGCTACAATGTTGGGACAAAGTAAAAATACTTATCAAGCTGAAATAGACTCTGCATGCGAAACAATCGACTTCTTGAGATATAACGCTTACTATGCGGGTGAAGTTTACGAAGACCAACCAAAATCCGACTCAACTCAAATTAATAGAATGGAATACAGACCTCTCGAAGGTTTCGTTTACGCAATATCTCCGTTTAACTTTACTGCTATTGCTTCTAATTTGAATATGACTCCTATTATGATGGGTAACACCACTTTATGGAAACCTGCTACAACTGCAGTTCTTTCAAATTATTATTTAGCAAAAATATTCAAAGAAGCAGGCTTACCTGACGGCGTACTAAACTTCGTTCCGGGTCAAGGTAGTCTTATCAGCGGAATTGCTCTTAAACATAAAGCACTCGCTGGAATCCACTTTACCGGCTCTACATCTACTTTCAACAGTTTCTGGAAAACTATCGGCGATAATATCAACAACTACGCAACTTATCCAAAGATTGTTGGTGAAACAGGTGGTAAAGATTTCGTTTTTGTTCACAATTCATCTAATCCTATTGAAGTTGCTACTGCACTCATTCGTGGCTCTTTCGAATATCAAGGACAAAAATGTTCTGCATCATCTCGTTCTTATATTCCAAAATCTTTATGGAAAGAGGTTAAAGATGAACTTCAAAAACAAGTTGCTGAAATTAAAATGGGCGACGTTACAGATTACAGCGTAACTTTAGGCGCAGTAATTGATGAAGCTGCTTTCGATAGCATCATGGCTTATGTTAACAGAGCTAAACAAGATAAAGATTGTGAATTTATTACAGGCGGCAACGCTGATAAGAGCAAAGGTTATTTCATTGAACCTACAATTATTAAATCTAATAATCCACAATCAGAGACAATGGTTAACGAATTATTCGGACCGGTTCTCACAATTTACGTTTATGATGATGCTAAATTAGATGAAGCTATCGACCTTTGTAATAATACATCTCCGTATTCATTAACAGGTTCAATCTTCTCTAACGACAGAGCTGCAACATTGAAGATTTTTGAAAGACTTCAATATTCTTCCGGTAATCTTTATATTAATGATAAATCAACCGGCGCAGTTGTAGGAATGCAACCTTTCGGCGGCGGAAGAGCATCAGGTACTAATGATAAAGCTGGTAGTAAACTTAATTTATTCCGTTGGACAAGTCCAAGAGCAATAAAAGAAGTTTTCGTACCGCCAACACATTTCAGTTATCCTTATATGAAATAATCATAGATAGGATGACAGAATTGTCAGAATTAACACATTGTAGAGACGTTGCGCGCAACGTCTCTACCTTTCTGATTGATAATTCTTCGCACACCTACGGTGTGGGGTTGTTTGTTCCCTGTGCCGCTGCGCTTGCACTGGTTGATACCTGTGGGATGTTTGTTCCCTGTGCCGCTACGCTTGCACTGGTTGATACCTGTGGGATGTTTGTTCCCTGTGCCGCTACGCTTGCACAGGGTTATTGATATTTGACACCTACGGTGTCGATTCAAATTTTTAACAACTCTACTGTTTTCTATTCTCCATCACTTATGCTGAGCGAAATAATAGCATTTCAATTCTCAATTCTCCATTCTCAATTCAACCAGCACCGGGCAGTGGTCGGAGAACATTACTTTCTGATGAATTTCTGCTGATTTCAATCTGCTCCTTAAATCTTCTGTAATGATGTGATAATCTAAACGCCAGCCAACGTTGTTTGCGCGAGCATTGGCACGGAAACTCCACCAAGTATATTGCTCCGGCTCTTGATTGAATTCTCTGAATGTATCCACTAATCCTGAATCAATATATTTATCGAACCATGCTCTTTCTTCGGGAAGGAAACCGGACATGGTTTCATGTTTTTCCGGCTTGTTAATATCGATTGGTTTATGACAAATATTATAGTCGCCACAAATTATGATATTCGGTCGCGTTTTCTTTAACTCATTGATATAATTATGGAACAAATCTAAGAACTGCATTTTAAGACTTTGTCGCTCCTCGCCGGAGGTGCCGGAAGGAATGTAAACACAAACAATTGTGACATCTCCAATATCTGCTCTGATAACCCGACCTTCTGCATCAAAGAAATCGTTGCCGATACCTTTGTCAGAATAATCAATATTTAATTTGCTGAACACTGCAACGCCGCTGTATCCTTTCTTTTGAGCAGAATTAATTATGATATGTTTATATCCTAAATTCTTAAATTGCTCAAGGTCAAAATCTGTTTCCAAAGCTTTAATTTCTTGCAAACAAAGAACATCCGGATTGGCTTGTTTTAGCCAATCCAGCATTCCTTTATTCAACGAAGCTCTGATCCCGTTTACATTATAGGAGATAACTTTCATAGTGGATTAGTTTTTAAAGAAAGTATCTTTAATTTTATCCACATAATCAAGTTTTTCCCAAGTGAAGAGTTCAACTTCAATTTCTTTTGTGCCTGAATATTGAGAATTAAAAACTTTTTTTACAGTTCTTGGAATTCTTCCAAGATGACCGTAAGAAGCTGTTTCTGAATAGATCGGATTAAGAAGTTTTAATCTTTCAATGATAGAATTTGGTCTGAGGTCAAATATTTCACCTACTTTTTTAGCAATCTCGCCATCTGTAAGATTCACTTTTGATGTGCCGTAAGTATCAATAAAAATATTGATTGGTTCTGCAACACCGATTGCGTAAGAGACTTGTACTAAAACTTCATCTGCAATACCGGCGGCAACAAGATTCTTAGCGATATGTCTTGCAGCATAAGCAGCAGAGCGGTCAACTTTTGAAGGATCTTTTCCTGAGAAAGCGCCGCCGCCGTGAGGTGCTTTACCGCCGTATGTATCAACTATGATTTTTCTTCCTGTAAGTCCTGTATCACCGGCAGGACCGCCGATTACGAATTTTCCGGTAGGATTAACATGAAGGATGAAGTTATCATCAAAAAGTTTTTGAGTTTTCTCATCCAATTGTTTAATTACACGCGGGAGCAAAATTTTAACAACATCTTCTCTGATTTTTGCCAACATTTCCTTATCAGCATTTGCTATATCTTCAGGAGAATTAGATCTCGGTTTAATAAAATCATCATGTTGTGTAGAAATAACAATAGTATGGATTCTCTTTGGAGATTTATCATCATTGTATTCTATAGTTACTTGAGATTTAGAATCCGGGCGAAGATATTTCATTATTTTATTTTCATGACGAATAACTGCCAATTCTTCAAGAATGATATGTGAAATTTCAAGAGTCAGCGGCATATAATTTTCAGTTTCGCGAGATGCGTAACCGAACATCATTCCTTGGTCGCCGGCGCCTTGATTGAGAGGATCGCCTCGTTCAACGCCTCTGTTAATATCCGGCGATTGTTCGTGAATAGCAGAAAACACTCCGCAGGAATCTCCTTGAAAACCGTATTCGCTTTTTGTGTAGCCGATACGGTTAATAGCTTCGCGTGCAATCTTTTGCACATCAACATAAGCGTTGGATTTAACTTCGCCGGAAACAATAACTTGTCCTGTAGTTACTAAAGTTTCGCAAGCGACTTTCGAATTTTTATCGAAAGCTAAAAGTTCATCTAATATAGAATCCGATATCATGTCAGCGACTTTATCAGGATGACCTTCCGACACAGATTCTGAGGTAAATAAATAACTCATACAATAAATTTTTTAAGTTTATAAATATGAAAGATAGGAAAACAAAGCGAGGAAAAACTATTGTTTTAGCATTTTTTTCTCGTGGTTGCAATCAATTCAAATCTTTCCACTAAATATTTTTGCAAAAGTAACAAAATAATTGAAAAATGAAAGTTGAAAGTTGAAAATTATTTGACGAGTGACAAGTGACGGGTGACGAGTGACAAGTGACAAGTGACGAGTGACAAGTGACAAGTGACGAGTGACGGGTGACGAGTGACAAGTGACGCGCTGTCCAATTTTCAATTTTCAACTTTCAACTTTCAACTAAATTACACCGTCATAATTTCTGCCTCTTTTGCTTCGAGCAGTTTGTCAATTTTCTTGGTATATTCGGTTGTCATTTCTTGTACTTTTTCTTCAAGTCTTTTGAGGTCATCTTCAGGAACGCCTTCATTTTTAAGTTCCTTCGACATATCGTTTGCGGTTTTTCTTGCGCTACGAATACTAACTCGAGCTTGTTCCGCTTCTTGACGTGCTTTCTTAACAATATCTTTACGACGTTCTTCAGTTAACGAAGGAACTTGAATTCTAAGCACTTCTCCGTTATTTGCCGGATTAAATCCGAGGTTTGCTTGCATAATCGCTTTTTCGAGCGGTGCCAACATACTTTTATCCCAAGGTTGAACAATGATTTGTTTTGCATCAGGAGCAGTAACGTTCGCAACTTGATTTATTGGCATCATACTTCCGTAACAATCAACTTTCACTCCATCCAACATTTCCGGGGCTGCTTTCCCGGCTCTTAATTTTTGAAATTCTCTACTCAAAAAATTAATTACAGACTCCATACCTTCTTTGGCATCGTCTAAAACTATTTGAACTACTTCACTCATACTTTATTTTATTTTTTTTCAATTACGGTACCGATTTTCTCACCGGAAACCAATTTCAATAAATTATTTTCTTTATTAACATCAAAAACTATAATCGGCAAATCATTTTCCTTACACAGGGTAAATGCCGTTTGATCCATAATTCTAAGGTTATTATCGATAGCATCATTATAACTTAGAAAATCGTATTTTATTGCATCATTAAATTTCTCAGGATCTTTGTCATAAACGCCATCAACGCGTGTTCCTTTTAAAATTACATCAGCTTTGATTTCAAGCGCTCTGAGAACTGCCGCTGTATCAGTAGTAAAAAACGGATTTCCGGTGCCGCCGGAAATTATCACAACATAACCTTCTTCTAAATATTCTATCGCTTGCTTTGAAGACATTGCTTCGGTAACTCTTTCTATTGGCAAACCCGATAAAAGTTTAGCTTTAATACCTATTTCCGCTAATGCCGATTGTATTGCAATTGAGTTAATTGTTGTTGCGAGCATTCCCATATAATCGCCTTGAATTCTATCGAAACCTTTAGATGCTCCTTGGACACCTCTGAAAATATTTCCACCTCCGACAACAATACCAAGTTGTATATTTTTGTCGGTAATTTTTTTGATTTCGCCTGCGTAATACGCAAGAGCAGCGGCATCAAGTCCGTATGAGGAACTTCCCATTAGAGATTCGCCGCTAAGTTTTAGAAGAATTCGTTTCATTATATATTGTTTTTCTCAAGGGTTCACTGCGTTCACCCTTGGTTATTTAATTTCTCAAGGGTTCACTGCGTTCACCCTTGGTTACTGTATTCTCAAGGGTTCACTGCGTTCACCCTTGGTTATTTATATTAAATCCCTTTGGGATTTGTTTTTTTATCCAAGTTTTACGACTTTGGGTTTTGCCTTCAGTATTTGAACCCTAAAAGTCCCCTTTAGGGGATTTAGGGGCAACTTTTAGTCAACATCTTGATATTGGCCATGGCAGTTTTTATATTTCTTGCCACTTCCGCACGGACAAGGATCGTTACGGCCGACTTTTTTCTCAACGCGAACCGGTTGATGTTTTTGTGGGCCTTGAGTATTAGAGTGAGATTGAGTCAACAAATCTTTTCTTTCTTCTTTAAGCTGTTGTCTGTTTGCAGTTCTCACCCTTTGAGCTTCGCGAACATTGCTGTTATCTTGCATCATAGGCAAGTTACCTCTCAGTAAGAAAGATACAACTTCTTTATTCGTCTTTTGAATCATTGTTTTAAACAATTCAAAAGATTCTAATTTATAAATCAAAAGCGGATCTTTTTGTTCATAAACAACGTTTTGAACCGATTGTTTAAGATCATCCATTTCTCTTAATTGATCTTTCCAATTTTCATCAATATAACCTAAAACAACGCTTTTTTCAATTGACAAAGGAATTTCGTAATTCGGATTTTCGATACATCTCGCGATATTTGCAACTATGCCGCGTTGTTTTCTTCCGTCTGTAATTGGGATAATAATATTCTTGTATTGCGGTTGAGTTTCCGATATATGTTTAATAATAGGAAGAACTTTTTCTGCAATGTTGATACATTTCTCTTTATAGCTTTTATATACTTGATCAAAGACTTTTTCTGTTATTTTATCAGCATGTTGAGATGAAAATTCTTGAGGAGCAATGTTAATTTGAGTTCCCGTAACTGCAAGCATTTCCATTTTAAAACCTTCCAAATCATTTGCCGGTTGAAATGTATCAACGATATTTTCAATGGCATCATAAAACATATTAGAAACATCTATTGACAATCTTTCGCCAAACAGAGCGTGTTTACGTTTTTTGTATATAACATCTCTTTGACCACTCATTACATCATCATATTCGAGCAATCTTTTTCTAATTCCGAAGTTATTTTCTTCCACTTTCTTTTGAGCGCGTTCAATAGATTTTGTAATCATCGAATGTTGAATAACCTCGCCTTCTTCCAATCCGAGTCTATCCATGATAGACGCAACTCGTTCAGAGCCGAACATACGCATAAGGTCATCTTCCAAAGACACGAAGAATTGTGAACTTCCCGGATCGCCTTGACGACCGGCACGACCGCGCAACTGTCTATCAACACGACGAGAATCGTGGCGTTCCGTACCAACGATAGCGAGACCACCAGCTTCACGTACTTCAGGCGCCAACTTTATGTCGGTTCCACGACCGGCCATGTTAGTTGCAATTGTAACAGTACCTTTTTTACCTGCTTCCGCAACAATGTCGGCTTCCTTTTGGTGAAGTTTCGCATTAAGCACATTATGCGGTATTCTCTTTCTGGTAAGCAACTTACTAAGCAGTTCAGAAATTTCAACCGAAGTTGTGCCAACTAAAACAGCGCGCCCTTCCGCAACAATTTTTTCAATTTCATCTGTTACGGCATTATATTTCTCGCGTTTAGTACGATAAACCAAATCTTCATGGTCGGAACGGGCAATATCTCTGTTAGTAGGAATTACTACTACTTCAAGTTTATAAATATCCCAAAACTCACCGGCTTCCGTTTCAGCGGTACCAGTCATACCGGCAAGCTTTTCGTACATTCTAAAATAATTCTGCAAAGTGATTGTCGCATAAGTTTGAGTTGCAGCTTCAACCTTTACATCTTCCTTAGCTTCAATAGCTTGATGCAATCCATCGGAATATCTACGACCTTCCATGATACGACCCGTTTGTTCATCAACAATTTTAATTTTATTGTCGATAACAACGTATTCTACATCTTTTTCGAAAAGCGCGTAAGCTTTAAGAAGCTGATTAACCGTATGAATTCTCTCAGCTTTGATAGTATAATTTTGAATTATTTCATTTCTTTTTTCAGCTTTTTCAGTGGGTTGGAGCTCTAATTTTTCCAACTCAGCCATATCGGAGCCGATATCCGGCATAATATAAAAAGTTGGATCATCAACTGTTGTGTTGAGCAGTTCCATACCTTTTTCAGTGATATCGATTGTATTTGATTTTTCATCAATGACAAAGAAAAGCTCATCATCAATGATATGCATTTTTTTACCTTGTTCTTGCAAATAAAAATTTTCAGTTTTTTGCAGGAGGACTTTTTTACCCGGTTCACTCAAATATTTTATGAGTGCACGGTTTTTCGGGAGTCCACGATGAGCGCGAAGCAATAGTTCACCGCCGAGTTTTTGATTTTCCGCCGAAGGTTCTTCACCAGCAAGAAGTTTTTTTGCTTCTGCTAAAAATTTTGTTGCCTCCGCTCTTTGCGCTTCGTATAATTTTCTTATTGCCGGTTTGTACTGGTCGTATTCTTGTTGGTCGCCTTTAGGAGTCGGGCCGGAAATAATTAACGGAGTACGAGCATCATCAATCAAAACAGAGTCGACCTCATCAACGATAGCGTAAACATGGTCACGTTGAACCAGTTCCTCCGGATCGCTGGTCATATTATCACGAAGATAATCGAAACCAAATTCATTATTCGTTCCGAAAGTAATATCGCTATTGTACGCATTTCTACGAGCTTCCGAGTTTGGTTCGTGTTTATCAATACAATCAACAGTAAGTCCGTGGAATTGATATAAAACGCCCATCCATTCCGAGTCACGTTTTGCAAGATAATCGTTCACAGTTACTATATGCACGCCTCTACCCGTCAATGCATTAAGATAGACAGGAAGAGTTGCCACCAAAGTTTTTCCTTCACCGGTAGCCATCTCAGCAATTTTCCCTTGATGAAGAACAACGCCACCAAACAGCTGAACATCATAATGGATCATATTCCATGTTGTCGGATTGCCGCCGGCATTCCAAGTATTAGAATAAATAGCTTTATCGCCCGAAATGACAACATTGCTGTATTTCTCCGCAAGTTGTTTATCCATTTCAGTTGCAGTAACTGTAATTTCCTTATTTTCCGTAAAAGTTTTTGCAGTAGCTTTCATTACAGCAAAAGCTTTAGGAAGAATTTCATTTAATATTTCTTTATGTTTGTCTTTTAATTGTTCTTTTATCTTGTCAATTTCGTCATAAAGTCTTTCTTTTTCATCAGCTTCCATTTCAGGATTATCATTTATTTTTTGCTTTATTTCAGCAATTTCAGCATTGTAATCCCTACTTGAATCTTGAATATATTTTTTAAATTCATTTGTTTGTTCTCTAAGTTCGTCAGGAGACATTAAAGATATTGTTTCAAATTCTTTATTAATCTTATTAACAATAGGTTTAATTGACTTTATATCTCTATCTGATTTTGTGCCAAACAAATTTTTAAAAAAACCGGCCATTATATTATATTTTATTTATTAATCATTTTATTCAATTAAGAAGTTCAGGGAGTTGCTCTCTGAACTTCTCAAATTTATTTTAAACCAGATTATTACAATCTCATTTTAATATTCATCTTCATGAAAGAAGAAATCTTCTTTAGTCGGGTAATCGGGCCAAATATCCTCGATACTTTCATAAATTTCGCCTTCATCTTCCATTTCAGTGAGATTTTCAATAACCTCTGTTGGCGCACCCGTTCTAATGCTATAATCTATTAGCTCTTCGCGGGTACAAGGCCAAGGGGCATCTTCCAATTTAGATGCTAACTCCAACGTCCAATACATAATTAACTGTTTTACTGTTTATTAACCAACCGAACTATACAGTTCAATTTTTTTGCAAAAATAATTTTTTTTTAATACAAAACAAATAGATTAACAAAAATTTAAAATTGCTTATTTTCAATCTTCTCCGCCATTGTATCTACGAGGTTTTGAAGAGGTTTAGATATCATTGTAGCCATAAATCCGTCAACTCCGGCATTGATATACAGAACCAACTCTGAAGAATTTTCCGAAACAGACGAAATATCGAATCCAAATTGTAAATCAAGCGGTTTTTGATCTTTTGTGCCGTAAACAATCTTTTTATTAGGAATTGCCTCTGCAATAATTAAAGTAATATCAGGTGCACCTTTTATCGAGAATGTACATTCGGTAGCAGTACATTCAAATCTTTCGACTTTATCAGGCGGCAACATACCTTTAAAATTATTGAAATCGGTAAATTTTTCGTAAATATCGCCAGCTGATCTCTCGACGATTACCGGTTTTGATTTGAAATTTTTCATATAGACAGAATGACGGAATATTCAGGATTAACAGGTTTGCCCCTAAATCCCCTAAAGGGGACTTTGGGATATTACACTGCTGTAAGTTTTATCATAATTTATTAATTGTTAACTATTTATTATAGCAACCTTTCCTCCCCAAGGTAAATTTTGATACTATTTAATACCAAAAAGTCCCCTTTAGGGGATTTAGGGGCTTATTTTTTCATCTTATTATCATACCAAGCAGCCGGATCTTTTTTCCATTCGATCAAAGTATCCAATTCTTCTTTTTTGATATAATTAATTTGTAATGCTGTATTTACGGTTGTATCGTAATCTGTTAAAGTTATCAATTCGCAGTTTTTTTCAGCAAAACTATTGATAGCTTTCGGCAGATTGTATGTGTAAATTGCCAACATTCCAAGTACATCCATTTCTGCATCTTTTAATGCTGCAAAAGCTGCAAGGCTGCTCATTCCTGTAGAAACCAAATCTTCAACAATAACAGTTTTTTGACCTTTTTGATATTCTCCTTCAATTTGATTTTGCATACCATGATCTTTTTGCGATGATCTAATATAGATGAATGGCAAATTTAATTCCTGCGCTACAAGAACTCCGATTGCTATTGCTCCCGTTGCAACACCGGCAATAACTTGCACTTTTGGATATTTATTACGGATAATCTCTGCAAAACTTTTTGCTAAGAATGTTCTAATATCAGGATATGATAAAGTTTTACGATTATCGCAATAAATCGGACTTTTAATTCCCGATGCCCATGTAAAAGGATCGCTCGGATTTAATTTTACAGCTTTAATCTCAAGTAAATTTTTGGCAACTTGAGAGGCTAACTCATTGTTATATAGCATAAAGGATGATTTTTTAATAATTGCACAAAGATAATATATTAATTAACAAATTACAAATTATTGTAAACTATTTATTCTTAACTCGTATTTCTCTTTTTTATTACCTTTGCATGACAATTAAAATTGCATTTTATGCCAAGAAACTTATTTACCGCAAATATGAAGTTATCCGACTTATTGTTTGCTAATTATAATTTAATTTTCATCTTGTCAAGGTTTGGAATCAAGCTTGGATTTGGTGAAAAAACTGTCGAAGAGGTTTGCCTCAAATATGGCGTTTCAACTTCGTTCTTTTTAATGATTGCTAATGTTACAACTTTTGAGAATTATTATCCTGAAATCAACGAGATCCAATCTTTAAATGTAGAAGAATTGATTAATTACTTGCATGCTTCACATATTTATTACAGAGAAGACAAAATTAAATCAATTGAAAAGCAATTAAATAACCTTTACGAAGACAATAAGGATTATAAAATTATTTTTAATAGATTTTTTTCAGAATATAAAAACGAGGTAATAAATCATTTTGATTATGAGGAAGATATTGTTTTTCCATACATTAAAGATTTGATGCACAATAAAATTTCCGTCAACTATAATATTAATAGGTTTGAAAAAAATCACAGCAATATTGAAGATAAATTAGATGATTTAATCAATATTTTGATCAAATATCTTCCTGTTGAAGGCAATGATAAAAAACGTGAGGAAATTTTGTTTACTGTTTTTCTTTTTTCAAAAGATTTGTATAAACATAATTTGATTGAAGAAAAGATTTTAATTCCATGGGTTAAACAAATTGAAGAAAAATATGAACAACAATAAACTTTACAAACTGATTATTGTTGAGCCTTCCGAAATTATCAGATCAGGATTGGAAAAACTTTTTAATGAAAGTTATATGTTCAGAATCATTGATAGTTTCAACTCATACAGTTCTTTTAAGGAAGGAAGCCACAATTTGACGGCAGAAATTATTATTATTAATCCAATATTAATTGATAACGAAAAACAACATTCAATAAAAAGTTTATTTCACGAATTCTCAGAAGTAGGAATTGTTGCTTTAATTTATTCGCATATTAGTTCAGACATTTTACGACAATATGATGGAATAATTGAAATCAATGACACTTTCGGAAAGATTGAGTCTATATTAAATTCTGCATTAAAAGTTACAGATAGTAAAAAAGACCTTTACAATAATCATGAGCTTACCGATAGAGAAAAAGATGTGTTGATTGCCGTTGCAAAAGGTCTGATGAATAAAGAGATAGCTGACAAATTGAACATTTCTATTCATACAGTTATTTCACATAGAAAAAATATTACACGTAAAACAGGAATAAAATCTGTTTCTGGATTAACTGTTTATGCATTGATTAACAATTTGATTGATAAAGAGGAAGAATTTTTGTAAAAAAAATATGATTTTTGATTTTCATCGAAATGGAAATGTTTTATAATCACCACTTTCCAAGTTGTTCAAATAGTCGCTAATAAACATACCGAAATTCCAACAAATACTCCATCAAAGAATACTCATAAGGAATATCATTAATTGAATGTGTGTTTAAATAATCATCAATTAATGAACTGTCCTTATACCTTGAACTCATATATCAGTATTATGACAAGGTTCACAAGATTCATCATTAGTTTCAAATTCAATGGTAGTATGATTAATACCTTCTTTTAACAAAGCATTTTTTATTTCATTTTTAAGTTTCACTTGAAGTTCATGAATATTGTTATTTTCATTTACAACAATATGCATACTTGCAATATTATACTCACTATCAAGACTCCAGATATGAAAATCATGCACATCTTCAACATTATCCAATTGCATAATTTTTTCTTTAATTTCTGAAACATGAATATCCGAAGGCACTCCTTCAAGAATAACATTGAGCGTAACTTTCAGATTTTTAAAAACATTAAATAAGATAAAACAAGAAATACCAATAGACAACAAAGGATCAAGAATTGGAACTTCAACAAAAAGCATAATAATACTTACAATCAAAACTGCAATCCAACCTAAAACATCTTCAAGCATATGTAGAGAGACAACTCTTTCATTTACACCTTTAGATTTACGCATTCTTAACACAGCAATTCCATTAATAATTACTCCAAGAACTGCGAGAAGAATCATACCTTTTACGTTTACATCTTGAGGATCTGCGATTCTTTTCACACATTCAACAATTACAATTATTGATCCGACCAAAAGGATTACTGAATTAATTAATGCACCCAATAAAGAAAACCTTTTATAACCATAAGTAAATTTTTTATCAGGAGATTTCTTCGCAAGTTTTTCAAAATACCAAGCCAATCCTAAAGAAATAGAATCTCCGAAATCATGTAATGCATCCGAAATAATTGCAACACTATTTGTAAGTAAGCCGCCAATAATTTCGATGATTGTAAAAGAAAGATTTAGAAAGAATGCTAAAGCAATATTTTTTGTACTTGAATGCGCGTGACTGTGGGAATGATTATGCGAATGATTGTGAGACATAATTATAAAATTGAGATTATTATTTTTATTTCTTCAGCTGAAAATTTATCTTCAAGATATTCAATATCACTTTGTTCAAATTGAAGTTTAGTTTTAATTTTATTTTTAGCTTTATTCAGAATTAATTGATGGTCAAATGCCAATTTAGGAATATCTTTAATATTAAACCATTTAGCTTTTGCGGCATCATCGCTACCACAAATATTATCCGATTTGTTTTTAATTAAGGAGTAAAATGCAATTGAAATAACTCTTTCGCGCGGATCTCTATCAACGTCAGTAAATGCTCCCAATTGTTGTATTTTTTTAATTACAAGTCCTGTTTCTTCTTTCAACTCGCGAATTGCAGCATCATGCGCCGTTTCGTCAATATTCATAAATCCTCCCGGAAATGCCCAGCAACCTTTATACGGTTCATTTCCACGTTCTATAAGCAACAAAAAAATATTTTTTCCATCAAAGGCAAAAACAATACAATCAGCGGCTACAGCAGGGTGCGGATATTCATAACAATATTTTTTCTCCATTGGAATAAATTTTAGCAAAGGTAGAAATATTAACTGAAAAATGAAAAGTGAAATGTGAAAGATAATACAAAATATATAAAATGTAGAACCAATTAAATATGCTATATTTGCTGTTTGTTCTTAAATTTCATTTTATGATAAAAACCTTGTTTATTATAAATCCGATTTCAGGTATCGGAAAGCAAAAAAACATTTCCGACAAAATTGCATCTTATATTGACAAAAACAAATTTGAATACTCTATAGCTTTTTCAGAATATGCTCATCACGCTACTGAATTAGCTAAAAAAGCTGTGGATGAAGGCATTGAATTAATAATAGCAATTGGCGGAGACGGATCTATTAATGACGTTGCAAACGCGATAGCAAATACTAATGTAGTTTTAGGAATAATACCTTCCGGTTCAGGTAATGGATTAGCTCGTTTTTTGAAAATTCCCTTAAACATAATGAATGCTATTAAAGTTATAAATAAATTCAATACAATATCTATTGATACTATTAAAATTAAATCGGATAACTTAGAAAGAGTATGTACAAGTATTGCAGGGATTGGATTTGACGCTTTGGTTGCAAAAAAATTCTCAAAAGCTGAAACTCGCGGATTTAATTCATATATGAATATTATCGTTTCCGATTATCCAGCTTACAAAATTCAAGATTATAAGTTAACACTTGACGACAAAAAAGAAATTCATACTAAAGCTTTGTTAATAGGTTTTGCTAATTCAAATCAATATGGTTATAACGCAGCAATTGCGCCAAACGCTTCAATCACCGACGGATATATTGACATTAGTATCTCAAAAAAAATTCCTTTACTTATCCTTCCTTTTGTTTCACAAATGTTATGGACAAATACTGTATATTATTCAAATTACGTAAAAAATTACAAAGCAAAAAAAATCAAACTCATAAGTAACGATAATATTATCAATATTGATGGA
>JAJDHA010000019.1 GCA_030265965.1 Odoribacter sp. OttesenSCG-928-L07 | reverse complement strand
AGTTGGTAACGTTTAACGATTAAACAATGAATAAATAATTTAATTTATTATGAAACGATTTTTTTTGTTATTTAGTTTTATTCTTCTAACATTTTTAACTATTAATGACATTCAGGCTCAAACAAAAAGTGGGAAGGGGTTTTATGTCAATACAGTAATTATTGATGCCGGGCATGGTGGTAAGGATCCGGGAGCAGTAGCTGCAAAAGTGCAAGAGAAAGATATTACCTTGGCAATAGCAAAAAAATTGGGAAATAAAATTAACAAGGAATATCCTGATGTAAAAGTTGTGTATACTAGGGATAAAGATGTTTTTATTGAATTACACAGAAGAGCTTCAATAGCAAATAAAAACAATGGAGATTTATTTATTTCTATACATTGCAATGCTGCAAAGAATAGTGAAGCATCGGGTACTGAAACCTGGGTAATGGGTTTAGAAAAGACGAAAGATAATCTTGAAATTGTAAAAAAGGAAAACGAAGCTATCTTATATGAAGAGGATTATGAGGATCATTACGATGGCTACGACCCAAATTTACCTGAGAATAATATTATCTTTTCTTTATATCAAAACGTGCACTTAGATCAGAGTTTAAATTTATCATCAAAAATACAAAATCAGTATGTGTCAAATAAAAAAAGAAACAGAGGAGTAAAACAAGGTCCGTTTTTAGTTTTATATAGAGTTGCAATGCCGAGTATTCTTACAGAAATAGGTTTTATTAGTAATGCTTCTGATAGAGCATATATAAATAGTTCAAAAGGACAAGAAGAAATTAGTGAAAGTCTTTTCAAAGCTTTTTCTGAGTATAAAAAAGAAGTTGAAGAAAAGAATAATAAGGTAAAACCGGTTGTTAATGTTCCTGTAAATGAAGATGTAAAAGAAAGTAAAGAGAATACTTCGAATAAAGTTACTGAAACTGTTGTGACAAAAAAATCTGATAAAGAGAAAAGTAAAGAAACAAATAAAGAAACAAAAACAGTCACAACAAATAACAAAATAGTTTACAAAGTTCAGTTTCTTACAACGACATCAAAAATAAACACGAAATCTTCAGAATATTCTAAATTAAAAAACATTGAATATTACGAACAAGATGGAAAGTATAAATATACTGCCGGAATATTTGATACAGAGGAAAAAGCACGAGCGTACAAACAAGAAATTGCCAAATACGGATTCAAAGATGCATTTATTGTTAAATTTCAAAGTGGCAATAGAGTTCAATAAATTAGATACTCGTTTTAAATCTTTTTAGACGTTGCTGATAAACTTCTAAGTATTTCTTCTTCATTTTCTTACTAAGAAAAGATCTTTCAATTAAACCATTTACCTCTTCATTTTCTTGAAGAAATTCATTGTTAATTTTTTCTATAAATACTTCCGGTATTCCAATCATTTTACCAAAGGTAATGAAATCAGCGATACAAGGATAACCCTTTCTTTTGTATGTTTTTGAATAAAAATTCTTTTGAAATAATCCGCCATCTAATGCAAAATCGTTGTGTTGATTGTGAATAGCTGTATTTATTAGATCGTAGGCAGGAGTTAAAACATAATCACCGTCTTTGGTTTGTTGAATTGAAAAATTTTTCAGATGAGCATCGCCATTACCAAAAATATAATTGAAAACTATCAGTTTATAAAACTTACATAATTCAATTTGCCATGCAGCACAATATGTTTTAAATAAAGCTCCTAAACCGGCATAAGTACCTATATATTTGTAATTATCTCCGTGTGTTTCAATGCTTTTATAAGTTAAGGAAGCAAAATCTTCTTGTTTTATTTTATCTCCTTTATCAGTAAAATCAAAACGTTTGGTAATATATGCAACATCACCATTATACAAAAAGATTAATGCATTTTCTGCAGTATTGATTTTGTATATTTGTCGAGCAATTTGCATTGTAAGATGTTCATTGGCGGGGATTTGTGATAAATTGTTTAAAGAGAACTCATCAGGTGCAAATTTAATAATGTATTTTCCTGTGGTTCCATTTTCTGCCGGAACTATTTTTTGTTTAATAATATTTGCAGTAATCTTTTTTCTACCACCAGGAATTAATGTCTCACATATATTCGCATTAATTTTTTTAGAAAAATCTTTATCCAAAACATGACTAACTGTTTTATTATCAAACATTCTTCTAAGAGCAGTATAACTGTATGATTTATAACCGGGAGTGAGGGTTGAAGGACAATTATCAATTTCTATAACTTGCATAATATATTAAACTTTTACTACAATAATTATTCTGTAATTTCTTCTAAAGTAATTGCTCCAATTGTGTCGTACTTTGCAGTAGCAAGCAAAAGACCAAAATAATCTCTTTTAGATATTCCTAACTTATGTGTTTGAATGCTATTGTTTTTTCCTTCAGAAAGCATATTGAAAAAGAAAGAAAAAAGTGTTTCGGAAAAATATTCTTGCTGTTTTTTTGATAAGTTTAAACTTATTGATGGTGTGTTTTCATCTTGAAAATACTCATCATCATAGCGAAATATGTAACTACCATCATCTTTCTTTGATATTGTTCCGCAAAACTTCTTGTTTATATATACTTTTGCCGATCTCATTTTATTTGACTATTTTCTTTAATTCTATTCTTATGTCCATACCCAATGCATCTACTAATTTTTCTAATGTGCTAAGTGAAGGATTTGCTTTGCCGGATTCAATCAAACGAACGGTTCTTAAACCTAAGCCTGTAATTTCAGCAAGATCACTCTGGCTGATTTTCAAAGTGTTGCGTCTATCCTTAATTAATTCATTTATTTTCATTTGTATATAATTATATTTTAATCTTGCAATTAAAGTAATTGAACTATTAACAATCATGCAAAAAATTTGCAGTAATCTCTTTAAATATTTTTTCTGTAATAACTAACTTAATTATCATTAAAACAATAAATTATTGTCAAAATGATGCCTTCATAAAATTATTTAACGCAAATATATGCAATATATTGCATTTAAAATATAAAATAAATTCATTGTACTAAAAATTAAAGGGGGAATTGAATGCTCCAATTCCCCCATTTTACATATTCACTACGTAAAAACTTCAATCAACCTATTATTGATTGTCTCCTTATTACTCCTTTACTATCTTTGTAGATAGATTATTCACTTTTATAATATACATTCCCGAAGGCAAATGCTCTATGTTAAAAGATGTATCATTAGTTTGAAACACTTTCCTTCCTTGCAAATCTGTAATCTGAATATAATTGAATTTTGATTGTTGATTTTCAGGAATTACAACAGTAAGTTGCCCGGATGTTGGATTAGGAAAAATTTTCAGTTTTTCATTGTTTTGAATTAGATCATTAATTCCGGCAGCACCCTTTTCTATTTCTATTTCAAGTAGATAAGAACCTGTTTCACCTGCATAATAGGGTGCAACAGCAAAATAAAGCTTCCCTCCATTAGTAAAAGTAACTTTTTGAGGCATAGCACTGTCATAAGCCTCTGAAGCACCATTACCATTGAGTGAATAACAAAATATTACATCGGTTGTATAATTTGAACCACTTGCAGCATTATCATAAACCCTTGCAATAAAATTGTAATCTTGTCCTACAGGAAGTTCAACATGATAATAATCGTAATCTTGGCCGTGATGCAAATTTGAACCGTCTGTTCTCACCACTGCTTTATCACCGGAAAATATGACGGGTAAAGAATACGATTGGGCAACAACATCATTAGGTTCATATTTATCGCCTTGTATTTCCGGCGCTTTAACAATTACTTTTATTGGATTCTGATAATAACTCGAACCAGATAATGTCCAAGAACCGTAATTTGGTTTATGTTGTATCGCCAACAAATATGTACCGGGAGGTGCTGTAATAGACGAAACAGAAAATGTTATTCCCGGTTCAAGATAACAATATCCGGGAGGTAAACCTTGAGTTTCATTGAGAATTTCAATTTCTTGAACTAAATTCCCGTCAAACATATTAAAAAGTCCTACGCCATAACTTCCAACAAAATTATTATAACCCGCATTAGCAACATTAATTGTTACCGAGAAAGGACTGCCTTGTGTTAATATTTGCGGTGACAAAATCATATCCGAATAAACCTCAATATCGCTCGGATTAATAACATCAATTTGTGCAATATTATAATAATATTCTCCATCGGCGATAATTTGCCATTCTCCTCCTGAAGGACGATAGCAAATTGCTACGTAATATCTTCCGGGAAGCATGCTTAATAAACCTTGTGATGTGAAAACAAGATCATTATTATAAACATATCCCGGATCTAATGTGTAGTTTTGTAATATTGCAGAAAATTCGATAAAAGTTAGAGATTCATCAAAGATAGCAGCTCCATAATCGCCGGTAAAAGTTGTGCTCCCCATATTAGCAATATTCGTTGATACAGAAAATTGTTGTCCGTAATATATCTGACTTGATGATGTATTAACATAATTATAAAGTTGGAGGCTATAACTTTGATTGCCACCACCTCCTCCGCCGCCACCTCCATCTTGAGGTTCAACACCAATAATCATTTGTTGATAGCTGTTAAACCCGCCGGTTCCGCCGCCTGTTCCTGTTCCTGTCGGATTTAAAGCATCAACCATAAAGTAGCCGTCATAATCTCCACCCCAACCCCAATTAAAATGAAAATAATTGTTGTTATTGTAGCCGTCACAAACAAAAGCGTGGCCACCGCCGGAACCAATACCTGCATACAAAATTGGCCTGCCGGCATCAAGCTCTGTTTTCATCATGTTTATCCAAGTAGATAAACTGTAATTATCGCGCATTACTCCTTGCAATGAAGGTTTGTAGTTGAAATATGTTTTTAATGCATACTCTGTACAATGTTCTATCGGACTTGCTGCGCTAACAACGTATGCACCGCTAACTTCTGGACTGTAATTCATTTCTACTGCAACTCCGCAATGATACATCAAGGTTGCTACAGCGTTATTCGGACTGTTTACATAATTAGGCATTGAAGTCCAATCGTAAGTAGTTGATCCGAAATTTGCAGATAATGTTCCGTAAGTTTGATGATTATATGAGTGAAATCCTGAACCTTGAGCAGGATAATTCCAGTATTTTAGCACTTGAGCTAAAGCTGTCGCAACACAACCTGTTACAGAGCCACCGGGGCATAAAGCATTGTAATAAGGTAATTGATTCCACTTCATTTGTAAAAGCGGTGATACGGAATTTGCTGATTTAATGGAATATTCATTGTTCTTCAAATTCTTCCATTCAGCAGTAATCTCATAAGCAACTTCATTGTTATCAGTAATTGTTTGACGCAATTGAGTACAGTAATCTTCAAACCATTTTGCAACATTTAAAGGGATATTGTCAGGATTAAAATACGATTCTGTGGAATATCCTAATATTGGATAGGATCGATCATCGGCAGCAACTATTACGAATCCGGTATCTTGTTCTATATCGAAAACGTAAAAATAAGTTGTCGATTTGCTAAGTTGAAATCCGGGAATAGACTTTGATTCGGAAGTGTAAACCAAATTTAAATCATCAGAATTTATTTCCGACTTAGCAAGTACATTTTGAGATAAAAAAACAGCTCCGACTGATTGAGCTGTTTTTACACTAATTTCTTCTGCAATTAAAGATATGCCGAAGAAAATCAGCGCTAATGATAATAAAAATCTTTTCATAACACTACAATTTTGTAGCATTTCCTGTGATTGTTCCGGTTACCGGAAATGCTGATCCACCATAAAAATATGTGCCTGTAACTTTTCTAGTTGTAACAAAAATATTTGTCGAAAAAGTACCGGTCATTATTATTGTTAGTTGCAACGACTCACCTTCTACACCGGGTGTTGTGAGCGTTTCTGTTTCAAAAGTTACTGATGGATCTGCAAAAACACCATTCAAACTTTTGCTGCCTTCAATTTTAATTAATGAATTTTCCGAGCTGCCTTTTGAAATCTGATAAGTGCCGGAAAAGTCTTGTGTTAAAGTGTAATTCATACCATTAATAACTGTTGTAAGTGTTCCAACAGCTGTTTCATTATAAGATCCAACATATTGATCTCTCGGATCTTCTTTTGTACATCCTACTAATAGAATTGTCATGGCAACAATGATTGTCGCAAGTAAAGCTAATTTTTTTTCCATTTTCTTAAGTTTTTAGAGTGAATAAATTTTAAGCAAAGATATTATGATTAGTTTCTATACCACAACAGTTTAGACCTTTGTTTTATGAACCAAAGCCTCCTTTACATAAACATTGTAAAATTATACATGAACAGAAATTTTATATCACCCGAAAAATAAGAATTAAGTAAAAATATTGTATTTTTGGAAAAAATTAAATTATGAACATGAAAAATAATCTAATGAAACTTATTAAATTGTTCGGTTTAATTTTATTATTGCAACATAATAGCTTTATTGTTTTCTCTGAAAATTATTTTAGAACTTCATATAATTACACTCTTTATTCAGTTAATGACGGATTGCCGGAAACGCTTTGTTGGGGTATTTTTCAAGATTCAAAAGGATTTATTTGGGTTGCTACTTATGGAGGATTCGCTTGTTATGACGGACAAAAGTTTATTCCGTTTTGGAATAAAAATGAAGTGAACGTTTTGGATGTTACTGAAAATGAAAATGGAACAATCTGTGCTTTGACTTTTTGGGATTATGCGTTGCTTGCTGATTTTCAAGACTCAATATCTTTGTCGCCGGAGCAAAATCAATGGCGTTTGATTACGCATGCCGGTAGAAACTTGCCGCCAGGTTATGCTTTCTTTGAAGATAGGAAAGCTAAAGAAATAGCCTTAATCGCAACTTCAGATACAGGCTTGATAGAAGTTTGGAAAAACGATCATCTCTCGGAAATGGAGTATTTTAGAAAACCTTATTGGGATCAGGAGAAAAAACTTTTTTACATTCCAACAAGAGAAAAAATTTATGTTATCAATGATGATAATATCATGCTCGATAGTCTTGAAATTAATAATATTCATTGTGTCGTACCAGATCAAGAAATTCTTTGGCTTGTCAGTGAAACAGGCATTTATAAATATATTGATAAAAAAATAGAAGTAATATGTAAATACAATTTTCCTTTCGATGAAATGATTGGAATAAACGCTGTGTTAGATAAAGAAGGAAATTTATTTATTCAAACTGATGATGAGGTCTTTCGTTTTAATGGAACATCTTTGGAAAGCATTTTTAAAGGTACTCCTGTTTTTGAAATGCTTGTTGACCGCGAAGGTAGTCTTTGGCTCGCAACCTACGACGGAATATACAATATGTTTAGACTACAATTTAAAAATTATGTTTTAACAGATGAAAATGATATTGCAAGATCAATACTTTCTGATAAAAATAATAATGTTTGGGTGGCAACTATAAACGGGAATTTATATAAGATAAACGAAAATAATCAGCATAAAGAAAATTTCCCATCAATTCAGGATCTTACGTATTTTCAGGGTGTACCATGTGTTTCGGGAAATGATATGTTCTTTCCTGGATATTATAATTCTGGAAATATTCTCAAATACGATAATCATCAGTGGAAATGGCTATCAAATTTACCATCGCTTCCATATAATTATTGTGTTTCTCTTCCCGACAATAATATATTGTTAATAAGTTATTTGGCTGCAATAATTTGTAGTCCGCAAGGAGAGGTAATCAAAAGATACGATTTAGATGATTTGATGCAACAACCTGTATGCGGAATTGTTGGTGATGACGGAATAATTAGAATCGGCGGTTCTTCAGGAATCAGTTTAATTTCAGGTGATAGCATTTTCTTGATAAATAATAGAAATCAAGAAACTTTTAGAAATATTGCCAAAGATCAGTATGGAAGAATTTGGGCTACAACCCAAAATAGATTATGCAGAATAGAAGGCGATTCCATTCCAACAATCTATTCTTTCAATGATGTAATTAGATGTGTCTATTTTACAAAAGATAATATTTTACTTGTTGGAACATTAAAAGGAATCTACATTAAAACAGATGATAATGATGATTTTATATATTACGACAAAGATAATGGCTTTGCTGAGGAAAAACTTATTCGCGGAAATATGATTGAAGATGAAGATGGAAATATTTGGCTTCTTTCGTCAAAAAAGTTGATTCAATTTAATCCTAAGGAATTATTAAAAAAACAAGCGTCTCCATTAATTCATCTGTTATCAATGCAAAGTTCAACCGATAATATTTCATGGCAAAAAGTTAATGATATACAGAAACTCAATCATAGCAATAGAAACATCAAATTCAGTTACTTAGGATTATGTTATTCTGCAACTCAAAACATTCGCTATCAATATCGTTTGTTAGGATTCCAAGATGAATGGTCTGTACCGGTGACAGAGAAAGAAATAACATTCAATAATCTTTTTCCCGGAGATTATACTTTTGAAGTTAAAGCAATATTAAGTACAAATGAAACAGAAATAGAAAGTTATACTTTTACAATCATTCCCGCAATCTGGCAAAGATGGTGGTTTATTCTTACAATTATTTTTTGTCTTATTGTCACAGTTGTTATTATCGTTTATCTTATCATTAAAAAGAAAAAAGAAAAAGAAATAAAACAATTAGAACGTGAAAAGATGTTGAACTTATTGAAAATAAACTCAATAAGATTACGTTCTATTCCTCATTTCAATGCGAATGTACTTGCCGGAATCGAATATTATATAATGAATTCTTCAAAAGAAAAAGCGAATGAGTATCTTTCCAAATATTCGAATTTTACAAATATTACCCTAAAAGATGTTGATAAACCAGCGCGCTCATTAAAGGAAGAAGTAAATTATGTTTCTCTGTATTTGGATATGGAGAAATTGCGTTTTGTTAATAAATTGGATTATTGTATAGAAATAGATGACAAAGTTGATGATAACATTTTGATTCCTAATATGATTTTGCATACACATTGTGAAAATGCTATGAAACATGGACTGCGACATAAAAAAGGAGTGGGGAAAATAATGGTAACTGTTGAAAATGTCAATGAAGGAGTTTGTATTATTATTGAAGACAATGGAATTGGTCGCAATGCAGCAAGAGAAAAGAAAACGACGGGTAGTGGAGAAGGGTTAAAAATTTTATCTCAACAAATTGAGTTGTATAATCAGAGCAACAAACATACGATTTCACAACAAATAATAGATCTTCTTGATGAAGAAAATAATGCTGTTGGAACTCGAATTCAAATTTATATACCTTATGAATTTTATTATTTTTAAAATATGATTAAAAAATATACAGCAATAGTTGTTGAAGATGAATATCTTCCGCGAATGTCCTTGTTACAAAAACTAAAAGATTACCATCCGGAGATTCAAGTTTTGGCTGATTGCGAAGATGCGGAAACAGCTATAGAAATGATTTTAAAACTTCGTCCTGAGATTCTTTTTCTTGATATTCAATTAAGCGGACAAAATTCCATTTGGCTTCTTGAACAATTGCAAGATACATCAGTAAATCCATACATTATTTTTACAACTGCATACAATGAGCCCGAATATCTTTTAAAAGCAATAAAATTAGATGCAGTAGCGTATTTGTTGAAACCTGTGAATATTCAAGAACTTGCGCAAGCGGTAAAAAAAGTTGAAGATAAAATTAATCACATAAATGTAGATACTGGGCACTGCACTGTTTCCACATTTAAAACCTTAAATTCAATATTAGTTTTAAAGCAAGATGAGATTTTATATTGCGAAGCAGATGGAAATTATTGTCAATTATACTTAGAAAATGGCACGGTTGAAATCATTTTTGAACGTTTAGGTGAATTAGAAAAACGACTTTTAAATACATCAATAATTCGTGCGGGAAAAAGCTTTTTAATTAATATAAATTATGTTTATAAAATTGATAATAAGCATAATATCTGTATGTTAAAATCTACGAAGGAAAAGTTGTATAATATAAAACTATCTCCTTCGGGAATTGAAGCAATCAAACACAGAATTGATTAACACTTGTATAATTATTAATAAAATTGTTAATGTCAATTATAATTTGTCAATTGATTTAATTACTTTTGCAAAAATTTTTGAATATGTATAGATCTCATACTTGTGGTGAACTTCGCATTAGCGATATTGGAAAAAAAGTAATGCTTTGCGGCTGGGTAAAGAAAGTGCGTAAACTTGGAGGAATGACTTTTGTTGATTTACGCGATCGTTATGGTGTTACTCAACTTGTTTTTAATTTAGAAACACAGTCAGAACTTTTTGATACAGTAGATAAACTTGGTCGCGAGTTTGTAATTCAAATTGAAGGAAATGTTGCAGAAAGAGCAAGTAAAAATCCAAATATATCAACCGGCGATATAGAAATAAATGCTTCCTCAATAACTATTCTTAATGAATCAAAAGTTCCTCCATTTACCATAGAAGATAATACTGATGGCGGCGAAGAATTAAGAATGAAATACAGATATCTTGATATTAGAAGAGAGCCGATTAAAAAAAATCTGGAACTGAGACATAAACTTGCAATTGAAACAAGAAAATTTCTTAGCGAAAAAAGCTTCTTAGAAGTTGAGACTCCGATTCTTATTAAATCAACACCGGAAGGCGCGCGTGATTTTGTTGTTCCGTCAAGAATGAACCAAGGTCAGTTTTACGCACTTCCGCAATCACCGCAAAGTTTTAAACAACTATTGATGGTTGCAGGAATTGATCGTTATTTCCAAATTGTGAAATGCTTCAGAGATGAAGATTTACGAGCTGACAGACAACCTGAGTTTACACAAATAGATTGTGAAATGTCTTTTGTTCAACAAGAAGATGTGCTCAACATTTTCGAAGAAATGATTAAATATCTTTTTAAAACAGAGAAAAACATTTCATTGGATTTTAATTTTCCAAGAATGCCTTATGAGATTGCAATGAGAAACTACGGCAGCGATAAGCCAGACGTACGTTTCGATATGAAGTTTAATGATATTACATCTATTGCAAAAAATAGAGATTTTGTTGTATTTAATGATTCAGAAATAATTCTTGCAATTGTTGCTAAATCATGTTCTGAATATTCTCGAAAAGAATTAGATAGCTTAACAGAATTTGTAAAGAAACCACAAATAGGTGCCAAAGGTTTGGTTTACGTAAAGTATAATACTGACGGCACTTTCAAATCATCTATTGATAAATTTTACACGCAAGAAGATTTTAAAACTTGGGCTGACAAATGTGAAGCTGAGCCGGGCGATTTAATGTTAATTCTTAGCGGAGAAACAGCGCATACGCGTAAAGCCTTGTGTGAATTGAGATTAGAGATGGGAGAAAGATTAGGCTTGCGTAATCCTGAAATTTTTGCTCCACTTTGGGTTGTAGATTTTCCTCTATTAGAATGGGATGAAGAAACTCAAAGGTATTATGCAATGCATCATCCTTTTACATCGCCGAAACAAGAAGATCTCGACTTGTTAATTAGTGATCCGAGCAAAGTTAGAGCTAATGCATACGACCTTGTAATTAACGGCGTTGAATTAGGCGGAGGCTCAATAAGAATTCACAACAAGTACTTACAGAACCAACTCTTTAGAATTCTTGGTTTTACAGAAGAAGAGGCACAGAAGCAATTTGGTTTCTTAATGGGAGCTTTTGAATTTGGAGCGCCACCACACGGAGGAATCGCTTTTGGTTTCGATAGATTATGTGCAATGTTTGGTGGTCAAGAATCTATTAGAGAATTCATTGCTTTCCCTAAAAATAATAAAGGTAGAGATCTAATGGCAGATTCGCCATCGGAAATATCCGAAGCTCAGTTAGATGAATTATGTTTGGTAATTAAACTTCCTAAATAAGAGAGTTTTCCTTTTACGCTCTCAATATTTGTTTAAGAACGGCTGTCGATTTTATATCTTCAAATTTTGGAAAATGATATTGATAGAATAGTTGAAGGTAGTCAACTATATTCTTTCTTATTTCAGCTGTATTACATCCCGGAATAGGATCATTTAGTTTAGAATTTAATGCTTTATGTATTAACTCAACATACTGAGATGGAATATATAAGTTGTTTTCAGGTATTTCTTCTGTCAATATTCCTTCAGAAATATTAAAGACAGATTTTTCAGTATAGTTATCAAAATTTAATGCAAACCCAAAAAATTCAGCAAATTGCACCATAAAAACAACATGAAAACTAAAAGATACCTTTTTACATTGATCTAATTCCATCAATGCATTATAAACAAAATCATACAATTCTTTGGAATTTACTTCATCTCGAATACACTTGTTAATAAGTTCATTAACAAACATAAAAATACAACCTTTATTAATGTCTTGATGAAAACACATAAAAAATGCATATAGATAATTTATAGATACGTCAACAACATAATATAAGTTTGAGTTTTTGTATTTTTTTATTTCAAGATTAATAATTGATAATTCTTTAAAGTGAGCTAATTTATGTTTTGCGGTTTTCTTTCTAATACCTTTAATTAAACAAGGGACAATGCCGTGGTCACGAGTAAAAACATTTGTAATACAGCTTGTTTCAGAATAAGGAATTGTTCTTAAAACAATCCCTTGAGTTTTAATGTAGGGGTCTGTTGCCATTATCTTACAATTAAAATTTTTGTTGATGCTTTTTCTTCCCCATTGCTATCAACAGCAAAAACAATATATACACCAGAAGATGCTTTTTTCCCTGAAGGAGTGAGTCCGTCCCATACAACTTGACCACCATTTGAGATATCAGAGAAAACTATCCTACCTGCAGAGTCCACAATTTTGACATAAGAATTTTCTTTTAAATTTTTCACAGCAATAAATCCGTCATAACCTGGGCGAACAGGATTAGGGTAAGCATAAATTGATTCATAATCCGGTTGTGGTTCCGAACCTTTGCCTTTGTAAGAACAAACACCGTCGTCAGTTGAGATAAAGACTTCTCCATCAGAGTTAATAGCTATGTTTGTAATAGAATTAGATATTAATGGAGAATTTTCTTTAGTGAAATGTGCCAATTCTTCTTTACCGTCTTCACTGGTTAGATATACACCAGAAGAAGAAGTTCCAAACCATTTTTTATTACCATGATCAATACATATAGCTGTAACTGTTTCGTTTTCAAGCAATGGTCTAACATCACCCTCGACTTCGACTAAGATTTGACTTGCGTCAAAAGTTTCTCCCGTAAATACTCTTTCTGGATAATGAAAAACAGCGACTCCTTTATCTGTTCCAATCCAGATTTTTCCGTTAATATCACAAGCAATAGAATAGACTGATTGTCCGGGAATTGCGCCACCACCGACAGCAGTAGTAACTGTTTTAGACATATCATCGCCGGCATATTCTGGGGTGCCGTTATCATTTACAACAAAGATAACACCCGGCTGGCGAGGTTTCATCCACTTTTGGCCGTGATGATCTATAGTTATTTTAGACATTTCAATATTGTTAAAAGCAGGAGTTAATCCAATATTTCCCCAATTACCGTCAGCCATTAATACATGTAAGGTTTTTTGAGTTACGCAGTTTGTTATCCATAAATTGTTATTATCGTCATACTTTAATCCGCCAATACGTGTATAAGCTTGATTGCCCATTGCATCAGGAGCAAGCAACGGACTATTTAGCCCGTTATATACATTAACAATTTTATTATCTAATATCTCAATAAGTCCTTTACTATAACTTGCAAGAAAAAAATGATCTTCATTTCTGGGGTCAATAGCAATATCAACTATATCACTATATGAACCCAAACCGGAAAGATTTGATCCGGTAATTGTTTTCCATGTATCAGATTCAAAAACACTATATGCTGCAGTACGATATAAAGGCACCCAAGATGCATTAAACCCACCTGCTAAAAGAAAAATTTTATTTTTATTAGCTACGACATTAAATGTGGTTGCAATCTGAGGACCTGATGGAATAATCATTTTACCATCCCAACCATAATTATATTTTACTAACCCTGAACTACCATCAGCAACCCAATAAGTTCCTGTATTATCAATGATTGTTTGTCTTGGCCTTGGAGAAACTTTATTATCATATTGCCAAGAATTTAATACTAAATTAAAATCGGTATCATAAACTCTAGAACCAGAATAATAATTTATAATTAACTTATTCTCAGAAACATCTAAGTTGTATATTGTGTTTGAATTATCGTAGAAATGATTCCAGTTATTGCCGTTATAATATAATAATGTGTCTGTATTTGAAACGGAAGAATAAACATTAATAAAAAGTAGATCGGCAAAAGTTTCAATATAATTTACAGTATTGCTTACTGTTGGAAAATCATCTATGTGTTCCCAATTTTCAAAGTATGCCAAATTGACATTCGGATCTTTTTTTGCCCAAATTATACCTTCATCTGATGATGCAACGAAAAGATTTTCTTTTTCCCAATATGTGAAATCATATATATTTAAATAATCTCCATTTTCTCCAATAAAGTATGTGTCTGCTATCTCATATTTCTCAATATCAACGACAATAACTCCAAAGCCGCAACTTAAATAAGCATACTTATCATGAAAATAAATATTGTTAATAGTTTTTCTGCCAATAATTTGACTGTTATATATGTCTGATATATTTATTGTTTTACCGTTTTTAATAATATCAACATTTGAATTATTGTAAGCAATGAATAAAAAATCAAAATCATGATTGTATTTGATACACGATATTCCAACATCTGATAAAGCATTAATTTTTGAACAAATATCTATAACGCCGGTTGACACATTGTAAGAAAAAACACCATATTTTGATGCTGCATACACCTTATCTTTATTATCGACAGCAACAGAATTTAAGTTATTAAAAGAAAAATGACCACGCCAATCACCGATTTTATAGTCAGATTGACTGAATGCGCAAATATTATTTACTAAGAGTAAAACGGCTAAAAATAAAAGTTTCTTCATTTCTTTATATGATTAATAAATTAATAACTCCAAATTTATAAAAATATTATTTACATCTATTTATTTATACGACAATCTAATTGAAGCAGAATGAATCTCTCCTGAAATAGGTGGATTTATTTTCTGTATCATAATTGTAGAATTGTCTAACAGCAAAAATTTATTATGAATTGCATCTAAAATTCTGCGTGCTAAATGTTCAATCAAATTTACTGGTTTGGCAAATTCGTTCTTTATTATTTCATATACAGAAGAATAGTCTATTGTATCGTGCAAAGAATCACTTTTTTCTGCACTCGAAGTATCAAAAGATAAAGAAAGGTCAACGATATATTTCGAACCAATCTTTCTTTCTTCAGGTAAACAGCCGTGATAACCCCATAACTGAATACCATTTAATGAAATGATGTTTATTGCCATATTAAATGTTAGATTACAACTTGCAAAAATACTTTATTTTGTATAATAAAAAAATGTTGTATGTTTGCTAGTTCGGAAATTTTATCGAAAAAATTTGCTGTAAACATGAGAATCAAACAGTTAAATTACAAATTTATTGGCAAAATAATTGGCTTTCTAATTATTTTGGAAGGATTGTTAATGGCTGTATCTTTAGTTTTTTCTTTCATCTACGGTTCACGAAGAATGAATTGGAATACTTTGTTTAATAGTGAACATGATATTCTTGCAATTACATTATCTGCAATAATTACTATTGTTTTCGGCGTAATCTTATTATTTAAATATAAAAAGGCAGATACAAAACAAATCGGTAAACGCGAAGCTTATCTAACTGTGTTTTTGTGTTGGTTCTTCCTCGCTTTATTCGGTGTGCTTCCGTATATCTTTACAGGAATATTTAACTCATTTACAGATGCTTTCTTTGAATCTATGTCGGGGTTTACAACAACAGGGTTCTCGCTAATAAAAGATGTTGAAACTCTACCCAAAGGTATTATTCTATGGAGAAGTATCACAAATTGGCTCGGCGGAATGGGAATGGTTTTTATGACTTTAGCCTTTATCCCCGTTGTTGGTGGAAAGGGTGGATTGTTATTTGCGGCTGAAACTTCAAATGAAGTTCATGATAAGGTTCATCCGAGAATTAATGTAACTGCAAAACGTTTATGGACAATATATTTCATGCTTACTCTCGCCTGTTTCGGAATGCTGCTTTTAGGAAAAATGAGTATTTACGATTCTGTATGTACGGCTTTAAGTACAGTGTCTACCGGAGGTTTTTCTCATAGAAATGCAGGCTTGGCAGACCAAAGTCCATATATTCACTATGTTATTATCGTTTTTATTATTATTGCAGCTACAAGTTTTAATCTGCATTATCTGTTTCTTAGATTTCAATGGAAAAAAGTATTTAAAAACGAAGAATTTCGTGTCTATATGCTGCTGATTATCCTTTGTACTGTTTTTGTTGTTGCTATTTTGGCGCTTAATAACAACTCCGGACAAGATGCAGAAACGATTTTCCGACAATCCTTGTTTCACGTTTCTTCAATGATAACTACTGCCGGTTTTGCTATCTCAGATTATTCTTTGTGGCCCGGTAATATATGGATTATCTTGTTTCTACTTACTTTTATGGGCGGATGCGCAGGTTCTACCACCGGCGGAATAAAAATTTATAGACATATTATCATGTTTAAAAATTGCAAGATGGAACTGAAACGTTTGTTGCATCCACAAGCTGTAATACCTGTAAGATATAACGGAAATGCAGTATCTCAAAATACTATTAATAATACTTTAGCGTTCTTTTATTTCTTTATTCTTATAACATTTTTTGCAAGTGCAATAATTTGTCTCTCAGGAATAGACTTTATGTCGGCAATAAGCGTTACAGTTAATTGTTTGAGTAATACAGGCAGCGGAATTGGTTCGCTTGCAGGTCCGGGAGGAGATATAAATATAGTTCACGGATCGATTAAATGGCTATTGTCATTTCTGATGATTACCGGACGTCTCGAAATATTTACGGTTTTTGTAATATTAAATAAAACTTTTTGGAAAAAATAAAAATATGTCAGAGTGGTTGATAATGGTTAATCCCAATGCAGGGAAAAGAAAAGGAGAGAAAGATTGGGCGGAAATTTCCCGAAAGTTGGTTGAAAAAGGTTTCGAATTTAAAACTATTTTTACTCAACATAGAAATCATGCAATTCATCTTACAAAAAATTATATAAAAAAAGGCTTTAGAAAATTTATTGTTGTTGGCGGTGACGGAACTCTAAATGAAGTCGTTAACGGAATAATGACACAAAATTTTTGCAAATCAACGGATGTTACAATTGGAATCATTCCTGTTGGTACAGGCAACGATTGGTGCAAAAGCTACGGAATAGAACATGATTATGACCAAGCTATTGATGTTATTGCTAATTGTAAAACAATATTGCAAGATGTTGGAAAAGTTAGATATAAGGAAAATAAAAACTTTATTGATAGATATATCGTAAATTCTGCCGGTGTAGGATTCGAAGCATTAGTTGTTCAAGCAACCAACCAACAAAAAGAAAGCGGGAAAAGGAATCCAATATTGTATCTGTCAAATGTTTTAAAATATTTTTCTACATATAAAGGCAGAAACGTTGTTCTAAATATTGACGGAAGAATAGAAAAGAAAAATTTGTATTTATGCAGTATAGGAATTTGTAAATATAAAGGTAACGGAATGAAACTTCTTCCTTATGCTATACCAGACGATGGACTTCTTGACGTTACTCTTATTAATAATGCACCTATTAGAAAACTTGTAAAATATATTTTCAAAATAATTAAAGGAAATTTAGATGAAGTAAAATTCGCTGAAACATTAAGATGTAAAAAAATTTCTGTCGATTCTGAAACGGAAGAATTAATTATGGAAGTCGATGGAGAATCTCTCGGAAATAACCCTTATACATTCGAAATAGTTCCGTTAGCAGTGAATGTTATTATTCATGATAAATCATGGTGACAAAAAAAAAATTATCTTTGCAAAATATTTATTATGAATCAAGAAGAAAAATTTAATAAACGCCGACTAAGATCGTCTTATGCAAACGTTGTCATAAGCATTAGCCTTATGTTGTATTTATGCGGCGTTTTGATGTTTTTTGTCTTTAACACAAATAAAATTATTGATCGGCTTAGAGAAAGTATAGGAATAACAGTAATTCTTAAAGATAATATTAAAGATTCCGACTTGCAGGTTTTTCTTAAAGAAATATATTTAAAACCTTATACAAAACACGTTAAATATACTTCAAAAGAGGATGCAGCATTAGAAATGGCGGAAGATCTTGGAGAAAGCTTCGTCGATTTTATCGGTTATAATCCTCTGCCTTCAAGTTTCGAATTGCAAGTTTTCTCAGATTATTCAAATAGCGATAGCCTTGAAGTAATTTATAAAGATCTTATTAAAGTTAAATTTATTGATTCAATCTCTGCTCAATATGATATGATTGATAATCTAAACAAGACAAAAACTCGATTGAGCGCTATACTGCTTGTTCTTACAGCAATTCTTTTAGTTATTATTATTACAATTATCAATAGCACAATAAAATTATCTATTTATTCAAACCGTCATCTGATAAAAACAATGCAAATGATAGGAGCAACAAGTACTTTTATCAGAAGACCGTATTTGTCGAGAAGTGTAGTTCAAGGTATGCTGGGAGCTACAATAAGCATTATACTTATGTCGGTTACAATATACTTATTTACAGGCTATTATTCGGATATGGAGGTTCTGTTAAGTATTTCGCAAATAATTTTAATTATTCTTGTTACTTATTTTCTTGGAATTTGTGTATCATTCTTTACATCTCTTTTTGCTGTCAATAAGTATCTGAATATCAGAACAAAAATCTTATATTAATTTTCGATTAAATTATCTTTAAACGATAAAAACATAATTTTATGAATAAAAAACAACAAACTAAAGAAGTCACTCAAAACACTGAAAAAAAAGTTATTTTTCAGAAGACAAATTACATCTTGTTCTTTGTTGGATTAGCTGTATTAATTTTGGGTTTCGTACTTATGATTGGCGGCGGCTCTGATGATCCGGATGTATTTAATGAAAAAATGTTTGGCTTCCAACGTTTGACATTGGCACCATTGTTATTAATTTTAGGATTTGCAATAGAATTCTTCGCAATCTTTTATAAAGCAAAAAAGAAATAATGAACTGGTTAGAAGCGTTAATTCTAGGTATAATACAAGGACTTACAGAATTCTTGCCAATTAGCAGTTCAGGCCATCTTGAGCTTGCTAAAGCAATGTTCGGAGTAGAAGCTGAAAGCAGTTTAATGTTTACTGTTGCAGTTCACGCAGCTACAGTTTTAAGTACGATAATTGTTTTCAGAAAAGATATTGGACAACTTTTTGTGGGATTTTTTTCGAAAGGACATACTGATGAAAAGAGCTATGTGTTCAAATTACTTCTTTCAATGATACCTGTTGGTATTGTAGCACTACTTTCTAAAGACGAAATATCTACATTGTTTAATGGTAATATTATTTTTGTTGGAAGTATGCTCTTAGTTACCGCTTTACTTCTTACTTTTAGCTATTTTAGACGTAACGGAACAAGAAGTATAGGTTGGCTCGATTCTTTTATAATAGGTATTGCACAAGCTGTTGCGGTTATTCCCGGAATTTCACGCTCGGGAGCAACTATTGCAACCGGAATGATTATTGGAAACAAACCAACAGAATTGGCTAAATTTTCATTCCTGATGGTAATAATTCCAATACTCGGCGAAACTTTCCTTGACCTTGTTAGCGGCGACCTCTTTTCAAGCTCTATAGGAATGATACCTATTATATTAGGGTTTGTTGCAGCATTTGTCTCTGGATTATTCGCTTGTAAATTGATGATTAACATAGTAAAAAAAGGTAAGTTAATTTGGTTTGCTTTGTATTGTCTCATCGCAGGTTTAACCGCAATTATTATCGGAATAATATAAAGTATGAGCTATAATTTTCAAGAAGGAGAACTCCTTTTGTTTGATAAACCTTATAACTGGACTTCCTTTGATGTAGTTAATAAAGTAAAAGTCTTTCTGAAATATTATTGCCATGATCCAAAAATAAAAGTCGGTCATGCAGGCACTCTCGACCCGCTCGCTACAGGTTTAGTTATTGTTTGTACAGGAAAGAAAACAAAGGAGATAGATCTCATTCAGGCACATGAAAAAGAATACGAAGGAATTATTACAATCGGAGCAACAAGACCTTCATTCGATAAAGAAACAGCAATAGATAAAACGTCTGACTATTCGTTTGTTACTGAAAAAGATATTATAGAAGTATCTAAACAATTTTTAGGCAAACAACAACAAATCCCACCGGTTTATTCTGCCGTGAAAATTGATGGAGTAAGAGCTTATGAACATGCAAGAAAGAAAAATTTCGATATTGAAAAAAAATTGCAACCAAGAGATATTGAGATCTTTAACTTCGAAATAAAAAAAATAAACCTTCCGGAAATTACATTCAAAATAAATTGCAGTAAAGGAACATATATCAGATCCATTGCAAGAGACTTTGGCGAAAAACTTGGATGTGGTGCTTATCTTGAAGAATTACGACGAACGGCGATAGGCAGTTATAGAGTAGAAGATGCAATGGATATAGATTCTTTTAAAGAAATAATACTCTCAAATACAAATAATTAAAAAAAAGGCTTGACAAGGGAAAGCATTTGTATTATCTTTGCACGCTTATAATTGACCTCGTCAGAGGCTAAATGTCATAACATCACAAACAAATAAAAATGAAATTATCACAATTCAAATACAATCTGCCCGAAGATCTTATTGCTTCAGAACCAGCAGCGTATAGAGACGAGGCAAGGCTAATGGTTGTTAATAGAAAAAACAAAACCATTGAACATAAAACTTTTAAAGACATCTTAAATTACTTTGAAGATGGCGACCTTATGATTCTTAATAACTCAAAAGTTTTTCCGGCTCTACTTTATGGAGAAAAAGAAAAAACAGGAGCTAGAATAAAAGTATTGTTACTTAGAGAATTAAACAAAGATACGCGATTGTGGGATGTTATTGTCGATCCGGCGAGAAAAATTCGTATAGGCAACAAATTATACTTTGGAGATAATGATGAGTTAGTCGCAGAAGTAATTGACAACACAACATCACGCGGAAGAACAATTCGTTTTTTGTTCGAAATGCCTTACGATCAATTTAAAAGTATAATCTACCAGTACGGAAAAACACCTATTCCGGATCTCTTGCAAAAGAAAAGAGATATAATGGACGAAGATGAAGAATGGTTCCAAACAATTTATGCAAAAAATGTTGGTTCAGTATCTGCACCATTTGCTGGATTACACTTTTCTCGCGAATTGCTAAAACGTTTGGAAATTATTGGAGTCGATTTTGCGGAAATTACTCTTCATACAGGCTTAGGTAATTTTAGGAGCATTGATGTTGAAGACCTTACAAAACATAAAACAGATTCCGAAGAAATGATTGTTGATGAAACTGTTGTTGAAAAAGTTAATAAGGCAAAAGATGAAAAAAGAAATATTTGTGCTGTTGGTACAACTTCTATGAAAGCCTTAGAAACAGCAACAACTCTTTCAGGAAAATTGAAAATGTATAATGGATGGACAAATAAATTTATTTTTCCACCATACGACTTTACAGTTGCAAATAGACTGATAACAAACTTTCACATGCCAATGTCTCCAATGCTTATGATGACAGCGGCTTTCGGCGGGTACGACCTCATAATGGAAGCTTATAAAATTGCAGTAAACGAAAAGTATAAATTTTTCGCATACGGAGACGCAATGTTAATAATATAATTCAAAAAAATACGTATTAAATTAAAATCCAAAAAATGTCAGATTATAAAATAAAAGATATTAATCTTGCCGAAAGCGGTAGAAAAGCAATAGAAATTGCAGAAAAAGAAATGCCCGGATTAATGGCATTAAGAAAAAAATATTCACAAACAAAACCTTTGTCGGGAGCAAGAATTACAGGCTCTTTACACATGACAGTTGAAACAGCTGTTCTTATTGAAACATTAAAAGAACTTGGTGCAGATCTCAGATGGGCAAGTTGTAATATTTTCTCTACCCAAGATCATGCGGCAGCCGCAATCGCGAAAACAGGAGTACCGGTATTTGCTTGGAAAGGCGAAACCTTAGAAGAATATTGGCAATGCACTTTAGATGCTTTGTCTTTCCCTAATGATAAAGGTCCGAATATTATTGTTGATGACGGCGGAGATGCTACACTATTAATTCATTGGGGTTATAAACTTGAAGAAGATAATGGTAAATTTGAAGAAAATAATCTGAATAAAGAAGAAAAAGTTATCATTAACCTCCTTAAAGAAACATATAAAACGAATCCGAAAAAATGGCATAATCTTGTAAAAGAAATGAAAGGTGTTT
>JAJDHA010000018.1 GCA_030265965.1 Odoribacter sp. OttesenSCG-928-L07 | reverse complement strand
TACGGCGATGTTGGTAAAGGTTGCGCAAAATCTATGAAATCTTACGGCGCAAGAGTCATAATTACTGAAATAGATCCTATCTGCGCTTTACAAGCAGCAATGGAAGGTTATGAAGTTACAACTATAGAAGAAGCTGTAAAAGAAGGTAATATCTTTGTAACTTCAACAGGAAATAAAGATGTGATAACTTTCGAAACAATGTCGAAAATGAAAGACCAAGCTATCGTTTGTAATATTGGTCATTTTGATAATGAAATTCAAGTTGATGTTCTGGACAATGCTGCCGGTGTAAAGAAAATTAATATTAAACCGCAGGTTGATAAATATATCTTCCCTGATGGTCATGCAATATTTCTTTTAGCAGAAGGAAGATTGGTTAATCTTGGTTGTGCTACCGGTCACCCATCTTTTGTGATGAGTAACTCGTTCACAAACCAAACACTGGCTCAAATAGAACTTTGGACTAATAATCTCGAGCTTGGAGTTTACCGTTTACCTAAAATCCTTGACGAAGAGGTTGCAAGATTGCATTTAGGTCAAATTGGTGTTAAACTTACAAAGTTAACAGAAGAACAAGCAAATTATATCGGTGTTCCTGTTGACGGTCCTTACAAACCAGAACATTATAAATATTAAAACAACGTAGAGACAGGGCAATGCCCTGTCTCTACTGTCTATAATAAATGTTGAAATATGAAAGTAAAAATTTTTGTCATAATATGTTTATTAGCTTTTACATTTAGTAAATGTAGAACTTACAATAAGGATTTCCCCTTGGTTCTAATTGATAAAAGTTATGACTTGCTTTTACTGTCTAATCAAGATTTGCTTTCGTTTGGCGGGTCAATAGTTGATACATTAATTGGTTATCGTGGAGTTGTAATTTTTCGTCAGGCATATGAGGGTTTACCTAATGATTTTATTTGCTTTGATTTAGCTTGCACAAGCGAAAGTTGCCATTATTATAATAAAGTTGAAGTTGAACGATTTGGTATAAATGCTGTTTGTCCTGTTTGCGGAACTGAATATGAATTATTAAGCTATGGTTGGCCAACAAAAGCTAATACAGATTCAGGTGAAAGTAATCCGCTGTATCAATATAAGACATACTTTAGCGGTAGATATTTAAGTGTTGAAAATAAATAAAATTATGGAAGAGTGGATATATGTTGTATTAGGATTTGCGTGGATAGTTTTATCCGCTGTAATTGGAAACAAAAAGAAGAAAACAAAAGAGAATATTCCCTCATACGAATTTGAGACAATAAACCCATTTGACCAAGAAGAAGAGAAGGAATTTAATGACTTTAGAGATTTTTTTAATAAAACAGAAATTAATAGAGAAAAAAACCTCACAGAAATAGTTCCCATAGAGCTAAAAACTACCCCCAAAAACCAGGAAAACATTCATGAAAATGTTAAAAAAACGTTCCCTGATAAAAAATTAACAAAAAAAATTCACTTCGAACCCATGGAAGAATATCTTGAAAATCAAGATATTGAGGAAAGAAATTTGTTTAATTTAAGACAAGCAATAATTTTTTCCGAAATTTTACGCACTCCATATATAGATTAATTGTAAAAATTAGTTAAATTTGCAGGCAATAGTATTTAGTCTCTAAATACTGCTGTTTTTATGTGTAATTTTGAAAATAAATAATAATTAAACTATATGGTATGTTAAAAAGATTACTTTTTTCAGTAGGATTTTCACTTGTATTTGGTATTGGACTGTTTGCACAGTCGGGTACTCTGCAAGGTGTAATCACAGACAAATCAACAAATGAGCCGATACCGTTTGCAAACGTAGTAGCAATGGTCAGCGGATTACAAAAAGGTGGTTCAACTACCGATTTCGACGGTAATTATACAATTAAGCCGTTGGAACCAGGAGTTTATGATTTAGTTGTTTCATATGTAGGTTATCACACACAACCTGTAAGTAATGTTCGCGTTATTGCAGATCAAATTATGTTTGTGAACGTACAATTAGTTCCTGAAACAATTGACATCGGTGTTGTTGAAATCATCGAGTATGAAGTACCTCTTATCCAAAAGGATAAAACACAATCCGGAGGAACTATTACCTCAGAAGAGATTGACAAAATGCCGGAAAGATCAATTGCCGCTGTTGCTACAACAGTAGGTGGTGTGTTCTCTCGTGATGGTGAAGTTGGAAGTATCCGTGGTCAACGCTCGGAAGGTACTGTTTATTACATTGACGGTATCAGAGTTACTGGTTCAACATCTTTACCTCAATCTGCTTATGATCAAATTTCAGTTATCCTCGGTGGTGTTCCTGCTCAATACGGAGACGTTACCGGTGGTGTTGTATCTATTACAACAAAAGGGCCAAGCCGCGAATTCGGTATGGGTGTTGAATATCAAACATCAGGATTCGGCGAGAAAAAAGGTTTAGACCCTTACGGTTATAATAGAATTGACGTTAATTTAACCGGGCCGCTAATTAAAAGTAAAAACCCAAATGACCCTTCATCTATCTTAGGTTATTTCTTGTCTTTTGATGCTACTTATCAAACAGATGGCGCTCGTAAAATGAATGGAGTTAATGTTGCTACAGATGAATATTTAGATTATCTGCTCGCAAATCCATTCCGCCTAACAGATGCAGGTACCGGCGTTTGGCATAATGCAAACTTTATTACAGAAAATGACCTTTATAAAAGAAAATCTACACCAAATACACCTTCATTCAGTGCAGGTGCATCAGGTAAAATAGATATTAGGACTACTCCTAACATGAACTTATCTATTGGTGGTAACTATAACTATTATAATTATAGAGGATATAATTACGCTTCTTCAATGTTTAACTATATGAATAACGCACAACATAAAGGCCAAACATGGCGCGTTTATGGACGTTTATTCCATAGATTCAAAACAAGTGAAGAATCTGCACTTCAAAATGTATTCTATCAATTACAATTCGATTATACCAGAGTTACTGCTACTTCTCAAGATCCAATTCATAAAGATAATCTTTTTGATTATGGCTATGTTGGAAAATACGAAACTACAAGATATAGACAATATGAAGAAGGTGCTTCGGTTATAGTTAATATAGACGGTGAAGAAAGATTGCTAACAGGAGTGAAATTATTCTCCGGTTATGTCGATTCTTTAATAACATTCAATAGAGGAGAAAAAAATCCTTACTTGGCAAATTATATGGATAATTATTATAAATTATTTCCTACATCAAGAGGAGATGAAGTTAATTATTATACCAATACTAATGATATCTTAGCTGCCGGTGGATTCTTAAACGGAGGTAGCCCAAGCTCAATATACTCATTGTTTACTGCACCGGGAGCATTGCAATCATCATATTCGGAAACATTCAATCAACAGTTTGGTGTTGCATTTAGATTAAATGCGGATATTAAAAAACATGCTTTACAATTCGGTTTTCAATTTGAACAACGTATCAATTCATATTATAGCGTAGGTGCTCAAAGCTTCTGGCAATTTATGAGACAATTCTCAAATACTCATATATCAGAGTTAGATCTTGAAAATCCAATATTATTATATGAAGATGGCGTTTTCTTAAACCAAGTTGACTATAATTATTTATATAACGAATCATCACAATTTAAAATAGATAAAAGCTTAAGAAATTTATTAGGCATTCCTGTTGATGGTACCGAATGGATAGATACAGATTCTTACGACCCTGTAAATAATACTATGAACTATTATGATGAACAAGGTAACTATATAGTTAAACAACTTAATGGTAACTTGGATATTAGCATGTTCTCAACAGATGAACTACTCGATAATGAACTTGTAGGTTATCGTGGATATGACGCTTATGGTAACAGAATTAAAGGAACTTATTCCGTTGAAGATTTCTTGTCGGAAAAAGATTCTGAAGGTTATTTTACAAGACCAATCGGAGCATCAAGACCTGTTTACGGAGCTATTTATCTCCAAGATATTTTCTCTTTCAGAGACCTTATCTTTAATGTAGGTGTTCGTGTTGATAGATACGATGCAAACCAATCTGTACTTAAAGATCCTTATCTATTATTCGAAGCTAATACAGTTGGTGATATAAAATCTAACCCTGGAGTTTATGACGATTTTGTTAATTCTTTACCAGGTAATATGGGTGATGATTATGTTGTATATGTAGATGATGTTAACGAACCTAATAGTATTATGGGTTTCCGTAATGGAAATACTTGGTATGATGCAAACGGTATTTATATTACTGACCCTGAATCGGTACTCGATGCCGGTAAAGGTATTGCTCCTTATCTAAAAGATCCAAATAATACAAGCGCAATCAATGCAAATGTATTCACTGATTATAAACCACAATATAGCGTAATGCCGAGAATCGCGTTCTCTTTCCCAATATCAGACGAAGCTCTTTTCTTCGCTCACTATGATATTTTAACACAAAGACCGACTTCTTATGCTACCTTATATATATCGGACTATTACTATATGCCGAGTAAATCATCAGGTACTTCACCGGTGAATAACCCTAACTTGAAACCTGAAACTACTATAGAATATGAAATAGGTTTCCAACAAAGACTTACTGCTACTTCAGCATTGAGCTTATCAGCTTTCTATCGTGAGTTACGTGACCAAATCCAAATATATCGTTTTACAGGAGCTTATCCTAGAACATATTATTCTTTTGAAAACTTAGACTTTGGTACAATTAAAGGTTTGACAGTTTCTTATGACCTTAGAAGAACAAAAAATGTTAGACTTAGAGCTTCATATACTTTGCAATTTGCAAACGGAACAGGTTCTGACCCTACAGCTACACAAGCTATCGTTACATCAGGTCAACCTAACTTGCGTACTTTAACTCCAACAAATGATGACCAAAGACACAGAATTACTCTTAATTTAGATTATCGTTTTGGTGAAGGTAAAAAATATAATGGACCTACCACAAAAAGAATAAATAAAAAAGGTGAAGAAAAAACTACTTATTGGTTGCAAAATACCGGTTTAAATGTTTCATTCCAAGGTGGAACAGGTACTCCTTATACAAAAGCAAAAGAAGCTTACTCTTTAGTTGACGGACAAAGAATCATTGACGGATCTATTAATGGTTCCCGTATGGCTGCTTTCTTCAGATGTGATTTACGTCTTGATAGAGACTTTAATATTTCTTCAAAAGATAGTAATAAAGCTCACTACCTGAATGTTTATCTCCAAGTCTTAAACGTATTTAATTCAAAGAATGTATTAAGTGTTTATTCTTATACAGGAAATCCGGATAATGATGGATATTTAACCGATGGACGTTTTGAAAACTTAATAAAACAACAACTAAGTGAAGCTTCATACAGGTTACTTTATTCTCTTAGATGCGATAATCCTGGTAATTATGCCGGCCCTAGAGTTATTAGACTTGGTGTAAGCTATAATTTTTAATGATTAAATACAACTTAAATGAAAAATTATAAGATTATGAAAAATATATTAAGTTTATTATTATCAATTGTCTTCTGCTTTTGCTTGACATTTGAGGCCTCGGCTGAAGAATACAAGGGGCAGGATACAAAATCTTCAGCTCAAATTATTAAAGACAACACTACCGGTTGTGCTCCAGGAGCAGGTTATAGAATGCTTCAGGTAAATAACGTTAGCTGTCGTATTAATACCGGTGGAGATATGTGGTGGGATTTCGAAAATCCTATGTATGAGATTCCTAAAGGATCTAATAAAACAAGTATGTTCGCAGCTGGTTTATGGATCGGTGGTATTGATAACAATGACCACCTAAAACTTGCAGCTGTACGTTTCCGCCAAGGTTATAGCTTCTCCGGCGGTAATGACTATTGGCCAGGTCCTTTAACTTTAAAAGATGCTAGTATTACACCTGATGTTTGTTTGCAATATGATAAACTCTTCTTTATGTCTCGCGATATGGTTAATGAGTTCTTGTCTAATTGTGACCCGGAAACAGGAATCTTTGACCCTACAATAGACCCTGAGTACACTATCCCAACAGAAATTATTGATTGGCCTGCACACGCAGACGTATCATTGGGCCAAAGTTATTACTTGGCGCCTTTCTTCGATAATGACGGCGACGGAAGCTATGACCCACTTATGGGAGATTATCCTTATTATGACTTAAATAATGAATTATGTCCTATTAATTACGCAGGAGACCCAACATACAAACCTGAAGTTACTATGGAAGAACGCTTAGGTCATGGAACCTCCTCAGGACAACAACTCTTTAATAGTGTCCTTACTGACCAAGTTATTAAAGGTGACGAAACTCTTTGGTGGGTGTTTAATGATAAAGGTAATATCCATACAGAATCTACCGGTGATCCAATCGGTTTCGAAATTAGAGCACAAGCTTTCGGATTCGCATCAAATGATGAAATTAATAATATGACATTTTATAGCTATGAAATTATTAACCGCTCATCATACGTACTAAGAGATACTTACTTTAGCCAATGGGTTGATACCGATTTAGGCTTCGCAAAAGATGACTACGTAGGTTGTGATGTTCTTAGAGGTCTCGGTTATTCATATAATGGTAAAGATATTGACGGTGACGGACAATATAATGCTTATGGAAGCCAACCACCTGCAATTGGTGTCGACTTCTTCCAAGGACCTTACCTCGACCCAGATGGTTATGATAACCCCGGATTTTATGGTAATGGATTATTAGGACCAACCTATAATTTAAGTAATACACCTACTTCAAACTTAAATTGTAATATCGTATCTCAAGATGGATTTATTATCGACTTAACTTATGGTCCTGATTCTGCGACAAGAACAGAAAAGTTCTTGGTTAATTCTGCAGCAATTAACGGTATTAACTTCGGTAACGGTATTGTTGATGATGAACGTTTCGGAATGCGTAGATTCGTTTACCATAATAATGAAGCCGGATATATGGGTGACCCTCGCGTAGCTATCGACTATTATAACTTCCTAAGAGGTATTTGGAAAGATAATACAAAAATGAAATATGGCGGTAACGCACACTCAAGCTCTGGCGCTGAAGATATTGATACAGACTTCATGTTCCCGGGTGACTCTGACCCTTGTTTGTGGGGAACAAAAGGAATAACTCCGGCTGAACCTTATTGGACTGAACAAACAGTTGGAAACCCATACGGCGATAGAAGATTTATGCAGTCTGCAGGCCCTTTTACCTTACAACCAGGACAAGTTAACTATATTACTGTCGGTATTCCTTGGGCTAGAGCAACTTCAGGAGGCCCTTGGGGATCTGTTGAACTGTTAAGAAAAGTGGATGATAAATGTCAAGCACTCTTCGATAACTGCTTCTCTGTTGTTAATGGACCAAATGCTCCTGACTTGACAATTCGTGAATTAGATAATACTTTAGTCTTTTATCTAACAAATAGAAAAACTAATGATTCGGGAAATAACTTCGGTGAAAAATATATTGAAGTTGACCCTTATCTCGCTACATTACCAGCAGTTGTAGATACAGCTTCTAATTCACTAATATATATGGATTCTGCTTACAGATTTGAAGGTTATATCGTTTACCAATTAATTGATGGAGAAGCATCAATTGCTGACGTAGGTGACCAATCTAAAGTAAGAGAAATTTTCCAATGCGATGTTAAAAACGGCGTTACTAAACTTATTAACTATGATTATGACTCGTATATGGAAGCAAATGTTCCTACTGCTAAAGTAAATGGAGTAGATGCCGGTATTTCTCATACCTTTACTATAACAAAAGATGCCTTTACTGAAAGCGGCCTAATTAACCATAAAACATATTACTTCACTGTTGTAGCTTACGCTTATAATGAATATATGAAGTATTCTGATCAACCAGACCAATGGATATTAGGTAAAGTTGGTATTGACGGACAAAAAACACCGTTCTTATCAGGTAGAAAAAATATTAAAACTTATGAAGCTATCCCTCATATCCCAATCGGTGGCGTTAAAGTTAATTCTAACTATGGCGACCAACCTGCAATTTCTCGTATTCAAGGACGAGGAAACGGAGGCTTCACTCTTATGATGGAAGATTATGTAGTTGACGAAATCTTATCTAAAGACCCAATTAAATACCGTTTGGATGAAAATGGCAATTTGGAATTAACAACTTTCAGTACTACTGAGATTGAATATACAGGAGTATTAACTCCTCTTACTAATCTTGGTGATGAAGATTATCCAATTGCTTATGAAATAGATTATAAGAAAAATTATGGTCCTTTAGCTATTAAAGTTATTGACCCACTCAATGTTATTAATGGCGAATTTGAACTTAGATTCGACTCAATGTATTACCAAACTATGTATGATGTTAGCGGCGACACAAGAGGTGCTGATACCGCTGGAAAAATGGTAAACTCATGGGTGTTGAAAGATCTGAACACAAATAAAAAGTTTAAATCAGATACAACTACTTCATTTAAAAATGAGCAAATTTTCTTCGACTTAGGTCTTTCTATTACATTAGAGCAAACTTATTTTGCAAAACCATATTCAACCGGTACATTCAATGACGGAAACGAGCTGAAATATACTAAAGCTATTTTGTCAGATAATAATGGCTTACTTTACTCGGATATTGTTTATGCTGATAGTACAAAGAAATGGTTGACCGGTGTTATTGATATTGATGAATATGGTCCATACAACTGGATACGTTCCGGTGAAAGTGCTGACCCCAACGACGCTGCTAATAACGATTATAGTCTTGGTATTACTTCAAATGGTAATGTCGAAGGTACAGCATTTGACCCGCAAGGTGTTTACGAATCAGTTGCAGGTGGCTGGTGGGCACCTTATCATTTGTCTTCTTTAGGATCACAACACGTTGTTGCGCCTGGTTTTTCTGTGCAAGCGAGATCTAGGTCTCTTCCTCAAAATGTTTATAGTGTTGATATTGTTTTCACATCAGATAAATCTAAATGGACAAGATGCCCTGTTATAGAAATGTGTGCTGATAATACATTGTCGGAAGGCGGACAAGATAAATATTTCTTAAGAAAAGCTCCTTCTGTTGACAAAGATGGCAACCCAGCTGATGTTACAAAAGGAAACAATTTTGATGATCCGGAATCTGCAAATTATATTAGTGCAACAGGAATGGGATGGTTCCCAGGTTATGCAATCAATATTGAAACAGGTGAAAGATTGAATATGATGTTTGGTGAAGATTCTTGGCTTGTTGGCGAAAACGGTCGTGATATGAAATGGAACCCAACGCCAAACGTTGTTCTTGATATGTATTACCCACCAACAGTATTTACTAACCCACCATCTTCCGCATTATTATTCGGAGGAAAACATTATATCTATGTTTTCGGAGCTAATAGCGCATTATTCGGAGGTGTTAATCCAACACAAGATAGTCCTGCTTATGATGCCGGTGTTTGGGCTCACCATACATTGTCATATAACGATCTACTCCCATCACTTTTATTGCTAAGACATATGAGTCTTTATGCAAACGTAATGTGGGTAGGTATTCCAATTATCGATAAGAATTACTATTCAGAAGACCAATCTTATCTTGATAATCAAGCAAAAGTTAGAATACGTATTAATAAACCTTACGAGAGATATTATTCAGGAACCAAAATAGTTGATACTATTATGGTACCAACAGAAGAAAATAATAGATTCTTCCCTGCTTTCAAATTCTCGACAGAAAGTATTGCTACTGAAACATTAGTACAAGAAATCAGAGAAAGCGAATTAGATTTAATCTCTGCTGTACCTAATCCGTACTATGGTTTATCTGATTACGATGCTAACCAGCTTGAAAATAATATTAAAATTATTAACTTGCCGCATACTTGTACAATAACAATCTTCAATGCCGGCGGTCAATTTATACGTCAATTCACTAAATCTAGTGAACAAACATACCAAATTTGGGATTTGAAAAACTCTAAAAACATTCCAATTGCAAGTGGTATGTATATAATACATGTTAGCGCTCCGGGTATCGGAGAAAGAACTATTAAATGGTTTGGTCAATTACGTCCTGTCGACTTAAATACCTTCTAATATCATATTTTTATAATTATAAAAACTATAAATGATGAAAAAAATATATAGAAAATATTTATCAGCTCTCATAGCAATCTTGATAATCAGTCCTACAATGCTTTTAGCAGGGAATAAGGACCGTACCGGAGAAGCTGGAGCATCCGAAATATTAATTAATCCTTGGGGAGCAAGCTCCGGCTGGGGAAATTGTAATGCGGCTTCGGTACGCGGTATAGAAGGTACTTTTATGAATATTGCAGGTACCGCATTCACAAAAGGTACCGATATAAAATTCGGATATACCTTTTATATAGGTAATATTAACATCCTGTCTGCAGGTTTGTGTCAACAAGTTGGCCAAACAGGTGTTCTTAGTTTCTACATCTCAAACATGTCTTTCGGTGAAATTGATATCACTATGGCTTCAGACCCTGAAATGAATAGAGGAACTTACTCACCCAACTGCTTAAATATTGGACTCGCATATTCAAAAATGTTCTCAAATAGTATCTATGGTGGTATTATGGTGAAACTTATAAGCGAAAGTTTATATAATACATCAGCTACCGGTGTCGCTTTTGATGTTGGTATCCAATATGTTACAGGTAAAAAAGATAACCTTAAATTCGGTATTACCCTTAAAAATTGGGGACCAAATATGAAGTTTAATGGTGATGGTCAATCTATCCGTCTTCCGATTCCGGGTAAAGGTGAAAACCAATTTACTTTGCAAATCAGACCGGCTACTTTTGAGCTACCTTCTCAATTGCTTATCGGACTAACTTACGATATTGTCACCGAATCAGAATATAGATTTACTTTCTCAGGTACATTTATTTCTAATGCATTCGCTAAAGATCAAATAGCTGTGGGTATGGAAATTTCCCTTAAAGAATATTTGATCATTCGTGGAGGTTATACTTATGAAGAAGGTATATTTAACCATGAAACACGCACAAACTTGTTCTCAGGACCAAGCTGCGGGATGACGGTTAATATCCCTGTCAAAAAAGGATCTCGTAACGGCTTCGGATTGGATTATAGCTACAGGTTTACAGACCCATTGAGCGGTATCCATTCTATAGGAGTCTCCTTAGATTTCTAAAAAATAAAATAACATATTATTTTTTTAATGAAAGAACCCTTTGAATTAAGGGTTCTTTCATTTTATTATTTTTTAATACTTACATTAATTTTTTTTATTTAAACTAAATAATTGACATTTATTATGGCAGAAGTAAAATATTTTACTGAAGAAGGTCTGAAAAGAATGAAAGATGAATTACAGTATCTTATTTCTGTTGAGAGACCAGACATATCACGAAGAATTGCTGAAGCTCGTGATAAAGGCGATTTATCCGAAAACTCGGAATATGACGCAGCTAAAGATGCACAAGGTATGCTTGAAATTAAAATTGCTCAACTTCAAGAAACTCTTAGTGTAGCACAAATTATCGACGAATCTAAACTCGATACCGACAAGGTTCTGATACTTAGTAAAGTCCATATTAAAAATCTTAATACACAAAAAGAAATGGAATATACTATTGTGCCGGAAAATGAAGCTGATATGCGAAGTATGAAAATATCTGTCGCATCACCAATCGCACGAGGACTACTCGGCAGAACTGTCGGAGATGTAGTTGAAATTAATGTGCCTATTGGATTACTAAAATTTGAAATACTAAATATTAGCAGATAAATTTATGGCTTCAATATTCTCTAAAATTATCGCAGGTGAAATTCCTTGCTATAAAATAGCCGAAAATGAAAATTGTTTCGCATTCTTAGATATTAACCCTCTGAATGAAGGACATACACTCGTGGTGCCAAAAACAGAAATAGACTATTTGTTCGATATAGATGATCCTCTATATAACGAATTATTCCTCTTTTCTAAAAAAATAGCAACTGCTATTAAAAATACTTTTAAATGTGAAAGAATAGGTATGGCTGTTCTTGGCTTCGATGTTAATCACGCACATATTCACCTTGTGCCAATGAACAAAGTTTCTGATCTCGACTTTTCTAAGGAAAAATTGAAATTAACTCAAGAACAATTCCAAAGAATTGCTGAACAAATAAAGATTAACTTATAAGAACGCAATACCACGCATCTTCATGAGAAATAAACACGACCGTGCGTCCCCACGAGGAATGCACGGTTGTTTTTTAATAAGCTCTCTCGTTTTTCCCTAAATAAAAATTAATAAACGCTAGATTTGCAACTCTGTTGCCTCCGGGTGTTGGATAATTGCCGGTAAAATACCAATCTCCATGATTGTTAGGACATGCTTTGTGCAAGTTTTCTATAGATTGGAAAACTATGCTCACTTTCGCATTGCAGCCTTTGGGCTTAACTAATTCACTTATCTTATCAGATATTTCTTCTGTACTAAAAGGAGAATATATCTGCTTAACATAATTAAAATCCTTCAATGTATTGTTCTCCTTGGCAATAATAATATCATTATAAACCTTGTCAATTAAAGCCTGCATATTTCTTTCTTTTAATAAAGCAATTGCTGCATTGAAAGCAATAAAATCAGGTAACTTAGCCATATCAATACCATAACAGTCAGGATACCTAATCTGTGGAGCAGAAGAACCGATAATTATATGCTTAGGACCAAGTCTGTCCAAAATCTTAATAATACTTTGTCGTAAAGTTGTGCCGCGAACAATCGAATCATCAATAATGACAAGATTGTCAACACCTTCCTTAACTAAACCGTATGTAGTATCATAAACGTGAGCAACAAGATCATCTCTTTCGGAATCTTCAGTGATAAAAGTACGTAATTTGATATCTTTTACAGCAACTTTCTCAAAACGAGGACGAAAGTTTAGTATTTCTTTCATTTCTTCTTGAGTGATATCTCTGCCGTGGGAACATATTTGCTCGTATTTTATTTTGTCACAATAACAATTCAACTCATTCATTAATCCGTAATAAGCATCAACAGCTGTGTTTGGGATATATGAGAAAATAGTGTTTTTTATGTCATAATCAGCCTTTTCTAAAAGAGAATCACACAAATATTTTCCTAATAATTTTCTTTCATTATAAATATCTTTATCAGTTCCACGCGAGAAATATATTCTTTCAAAAGAACAAGGCGAAGGGTTAATTGCTTCTTCATCAACAAAATAATCTAAAGATATCTTTCCATTATATTTTACAATTAATGTTTGTCCAGGAAGTAATTCATGAATATCTTCAACTTTTACATTAAAAGTAGTTTGAATCACAGGTCTTTCAGAGGCGGCAACAACAACCTCATCATCAATATAATAAAAAGCAGGTCTTATTCCTGCCGGATCTCTTAAAATAAATGAATCGCCATGACCAAACATACCGCCAATAACATATCCGCCATCCCATTTTTTTGTTGAACGTTGTAATATCGATAGAATATCTATATTCTCAATGATAAATTTTGTTGCTTCATATTTATTAATTCCCTCATTTTTAAAATATCTGTATAGCCTTTCGTTTTCATCATCTAAAAAATGACCAATCTTTTCCAATATTGTTACAGTATCTGTGGTTCTTTGTGGAAACTGCCCAATTTCTTCCAAATGAGAAAAAAGCTCAGGTATATTTGTCAAATTAAAATTGCCGGCAAGAACTAAATTGCGTGTTTTCCAATTGTTTTTCCTCATCACCGGATGAAGATTATGAATATCATTATTGCCGTATGTGCCATAACGTAAATGCCCTAAATACGTTTCTCCAATGAAAGGTGCTGTCTCTTTCAAAAGCATTTGATCTTCAACATTATAGTTTCCATTCAAAGCAGTTGCAGCTTGCGAAAATATTCTTCTAAATAAATCTTTAATCGGAGCAGAATCGTTAGAACGCAGTCTGTCAATATATTGCACGCCAGGTGGCAGATCGAATTTTATACAAGCTAAGCCCGCCCCATCTTGTCCGCGATTATGCTGCTTTTCCATCAAAAGTTGCATCTTATTGAGAGCATAAAAGTAGGTTCCGTATTTCTTTTTGTAAAAATCTAATGGCTTTAATAGTCGAATAAATGCAATACCGCACTCATGCTTAATAGGTTCACTCATATTAAGGAATGATTAAAAATTTTTACAAAGATAGTTTTTTTAGACGAAATCTAAAAAAATGAATATTAAATCTAAAATATAGAATTATCACCGACGTTAGTGAGATTTGTCTGTAACAATATTTTCTACCAAGCTACTTCTCTTTAGAGATTTGTTTTTTTTCAAACCTTCAAATTTTCAAATCTTCAAATCCTCAAATCTTCAAATCTTCAAATTCAGATTATTTAACCTAAAAAAATCTAAATAAACAGGTCGAGATAAAATTTGTAAATAAAAATTCGTATTATTGCAATCTGATTTTAAAATACTTTGAAAACAATTGTTTTATGCAAATGATAGCCGTTTATGGTAGAGAGTTATTAAGTCAAAATATAAACTTTTTACAAAAAATTATTGATAGAATTGAAAACGAAGGCTATCAAATAATGGTTTATTCAGATTATTACGAAAAAATTAATTCATGGATTAATTTTAAAACTCCGGTTGCAATTTTTCATTCAAATATTGATTTGAATGAAAATGTAAAATTCATGTTTTCTATTGGCGGCGACGGGACAATGCTTGATACTGCTCAACTAATTAAAGATTCAAATATTCCGGTCCTCGGATTTAATCTCGGTAGAATGGGATTCCTCTCAATAATTAAACAAGATAATATTGACGAGGTATTAGATGAAATATTTAATGGGAAATATATTATAGATGAAAGAAGTTTAATTAAAGTTAGTGATGAAATTAATTCATTCGATTGCAATAACTTCGGACTAAATGAAGTATGTTTTCTACGAAAAAATCCTTATTCAATGCTTTCAATTAGCGTTTGGGTTAATAATCTTTTCCTTAATAAATATTGGTCGGATGGACTTATTATTGCGACACCCACAGGTTCAACGGCTTACTCTTTGAGCTGTAGCGGTCCAATTTTAGACCCACATGTAAATAGCTTTGTGCTTAGTCCAATAGCATCACACAATTTAACTGTCGGACCAATCGTTATTCCTGATGATAGTGTTATTAAAGTGAATGTTAGTTGTAGAGATTCCGAATTTTGCGTTAATATCGACTCTATTTCGAGAACTTTTAATAGTGGAAGCGAATTTATTATCAAAAAAAATGATTTTAAATTTAAACTTATCCAACCACAGAGCATTAACTTTTTTAATACATTAAGAAACAAATTAAATTGGGGAATTGATGTTAGAAATTAAAAAAGATTGTACCTTTGTAGCTTTAAAAAAAATGAAGAAAAGCAAGCAGATACTTATATTCTTGTCTTTGTTTATCACTACTTTCTCTTGTTTGGGACAAAAAAGTGAAGTGGGAATAAATGGCGGTGCGAGCTATTGCCTCGGTGATATTAATCCAGGAAAACATTTTATTGAATCAGATTATACCTTTGGCGCTTATTATAGATATAACTTTTCTCGAAGAATATCATTTAAAATGTCGGCTAACTATGCTAAATTTCATAGCTCTGACCAAATTTCAAAAGAAGACTTAGTTAGAAACGCATGGTTTAAATCGAATATAATAGATATTAGCCTTCGTGGAGAAATAAACTTTCTGCCATTCTATATCGGAGCTAAACGAGAAGTTATAACACCTTATCTTACAGGTGGAGTAAGTATGGCTGTACCTTTAAAAGTTGAAGGTGGATTTCTTGATGATACGTATAAATTTAATGAACACGGATTAATTACTCCAACAGAATCTTTAACGAATAATAGTAATGTTGCACCTAGCCTCGCTATTGGTTTCGGAGTTAAAGTTTCTCTATCAAAAAAGTTAGGAATGCACGCAGAATGGGTGATGAATAAAACTTTCGTCGATTGGCTCGATGGAATATATTATTATAATAATGAAGCATTCTTTAAAAGAAACAATATTTTATACGTCTGTAATACAGCTAATTCAGACTGGTATTCTATGATACAGATAGGTATTTCTTATAAATTTGAAACACCGGAGAAAAAGAAATGTTTAGAACACATTGATAATTTTTAATATGAACGATAAAAGCTTACCTAAACATATAGCAATTATTATGGATGGCAACGGTAGATGGGCTACAATGCGAGGAGAAAGTCGTAGCTATGGCCACTTTAAAGGTACCGAAGCTGTAGATGAAGCTATTCAAGGATGCTTGTCGAAAAATATACCTTTTCTTACTTTATATGCCTTCTCAACAGAAAATAATAAAAGACCTGAAGATGAGGTAAATAATCTTATGAAATTAGCAGTTGATGCGGTAAATGATAATATTGATCGATTAAATGAAAACAAAGTAAAAGTTAATGTTATCGGAAATCTTGAGACTATGGTGCCAGAAGTTGTTGAAAAATATAAATGGTGCATGAAAGAAACTGAGAATAATGATAAACTTACACTTACTCTCGCTTTTAATTATTCTTCACGAGACGAAATTACCCGCGCAACAAAAAAAATAACTCAAGATGTAATAAATAATAAAATTACCTCTGATGATATTAATGAAGAATTGATATCAAAATATTTAGACACAAATAATCTTCCCGATCCTGATATGATTATTCGTACCGGAGGAGAAAAACGACTCAGTAATTTCTTGTTGTGGCAAGCTTCTTATGCAGAACTTTATGTTACTGATACCCTATGGCCGGATTTCAAAAAAGAAAACTTGCTGGTCGCAATCGATGATTTCATGAATCGCGAAAGAAGATTCGGATTAGTTACAAACAAAAATTTTAAAGATGAAAAATAGGCTACTTTTACTATTGATCCTTATTACTACGCTGACAAGTACCAAATTATTCTCACAGGTTACTTTCTCCGGAGAATTGGATAATATAAATTATAATAGGCCGAAAGAATATACTATTGGTGGAATATCTATTTCAGGTGTACAATACCTTGACCAAAATGTTTTAAGAATGATCTCCGGACTTAGAGTGGGTGATAAAATAACTGTTCCTGGTGAAGAAATTTCTAACGCTATCAAAAATTTATGGAAACAAGGACTGTTCTCAGATGTATCTATTACCGCCACTTCTATTGTTGATGACCAAATCTTCCTTAATATTTATTTGGAAGAAAAACCGCGACTTTCGAAGTTCGCCTTTAAAGGAATCAGTAAATCGGACGCAGATAACCTTCGCGATGAAATGAAAATTGTCAGAGGCGATGTCGTTAATGATAACCTTTTGATGAAATCTAATAATACCATCTCGTCTTATTATTCTAAAAAAGGATTTTATAATGTTAATGTTGATATTCAACAGGAAAGAGATACCGCTGAAATAAATAGCCTTATTCTTACTTTTGTGATTGATAAAAATAAAAAAGTAAGAATTAATAAAATAAATGTCTCCGGTAACGAATTCTTAGATGAAACGCAAGTTAAAATGTCGTTTAAGGAAACAAAACAAAAAGGAAGTTTTACTACTTTATCGTTTTTAGATACACTTTTTATCTCGACAGTTAAAAAAGCTGCAACTTTTGATTACGGTGAAATTGTTTATAATGTTGGAAAATATACAATGGATAATACTAATATTCGCCTGTTTAAAAGCTCAAAATTTATCGAAGATCGTTGGGAAGAAGATAAAGTACGCTTGATTGATAAATATAACTCATTAGGATTCAGAGATTTTAAAATTTTAAACGACACCTTATACTTTACTGAAGATAGACAAGGATTGATTTTAGATCTTGATGTTTCAGAAGGTAACAGATATTATTTCAGAAATATTACTTGGGTGGGAAACACAAAATATACAGCCGATGAACTGAATTCAATTCTTAAAATAAAAAAAGGCGATGTTTATAATAAAAAAGAACTTGAAGCAAATCTGAATTTTAACCTTACCGGAATGGATGTTAGTTCTTTATATATGGACGACGGATATCTGTTCTTTAGAGTAAATCCTATGGAAGTACTCGTAGAGAATGACTCTATTGATATTGTTATTCAAATAATGGAAGGTAATCAGGCTAATATAAATAAAGTCAAACTTTACGGTAACACAAAAACAAATGATTTTGTGGCAATGCGCGAAATACGTACACGCCCCGGAGACCTTTTCAGTCGCTCAAATATCATTCGCTCACAAAGAGAATTGTCGAGCTTGGGTTATTTTAACCCGGAAACTATCGTTCCGGATGTTCAACAAAATCCTATGGACGGAACTGTCGATCTGATTTATACCGTTGAAGAAACATCTTCCGACCAATTGGAGCTTTCTCTCGGATGGGGTTACGGTAGATTAATAGGTACTATTGGTGTGAAATTTTCAAATTTCGCTCTTAGTAATATGTTTAAAAAAGAGGCTTGGAGGCCAGTTCCTGTCGGCGATGGCCAAACATTATCTTTTAGATTCCAAACTTATGGAAAACAGTACATTAATCTAAGCGCATCCTTTACAGAACCTTGGTTGGGAAGGAAAAAACCTAACGCGTTTAGTACAACATACTATTATTCGCATTATGCTCCATATAATGTAACAAAAACTAGCGATGAATATGGCAAAATGGATCAACATGCAGTGATTTTTGGATTGGGAAGAAGATTAAGTTGGCCCGATGATTTCTTTACATTATATCAATCAATATCATTAATAAATTATTCATTAGTAAATTATAATGGTTTTGGTAATGGAATGACAGACGGTCACTTCTTTAATTATACTTATGGAATAACATTGGCAAGAAATTCAACGGATCAGCCGTATTACCCTCGAAGAGGTTCGGATATTTCATTAAGTGTAAAATTATCACCGCCATATTCTTTATTCTCTCAAAAGACAGCAGAAGACTACGCAAGTATGAATGTTAGTGATAGATACAAATGGGTTGAATATCACAAATGGGATTTTAGAGCAGCTTATTATCAAAAATTAATAGGTGATTTGGTAGTGATGGTTCGCCTAAGATACGGATTCCTTGGCTCTTATAATAAAGATCTCGGCATTACTCCTTTTGAAAGATATTATATGGGTGGAGACGGACTAACAGGAAATTACTTTAACGATGGTCGTGAATTAATCGGTTTTAGAGGTTATACTTCTGAAAGCATGAGCCCAGATTTAGGCGCAACTATCTATAATAAAAATACTATTGAACTGAGATATCCTCTTTCTCTTAATCCAAATGCGACAATATTTGCATTATTGTTCTTAGAAACAGGAAGTTCTTGGGCAAACTTTAAAGAGTTTAAACCTTTTGATACCTACCGTTCTGCCGGTGCCGGCGTTCGCGTATTTATGCCAATGTTCGGATTACTCGGACTTGATTGGGGTTACGGATTCGATCCGATACCCGGAAACTCAGGCGCAAGCGGAAGTCAGTTCCATTTCTCAATAAACGGGTCTATTGATTAATGGAGAATTGTAGAGACGTTGCACGCAACGTCTCTACAGATAAAACGGATAAAACCCATCCCCGTAGGGGATACATATCAATAGGTGCGAAGCACCGAAAAAATTCAGCCCGACGCCGTAAGGCTCGGGTATATAATAAATCCGACGCCGTATGGCTCGGATGTAAAAAATGAAATAATAATTAACATTAAATCAAATATTATGAAACGTTATTTTTTAGCAATAGTTTTAGCAATTTTCAGCATCGGAAGCCTTAGCGCTCAAAAATTTGCTTATGTTGATACGGATTATATCCTGTCAAAAATCCCTGAGTTTAATGACGCACAAGCTCAATTAGACGAATCGGCTGCCCTATGGCAAAAAGAAATCGAAGCCAAATTCTCGGAAGTCGATAAATTGTACAAAGATTATCAGGCTAATAAAGTATTATACCCTGAGGAAATGCGCCAAAGAAAAGAAGAAGAAATTCTTAATAAAGAAAAAGAAATTAAAAATTACCAACAAGCAAAATTCGGTACTGAGGGTGAACTCTATAAAAAACGCCAAGAATTAGTAAAACCAATTCAAGAAAGAGTTTATAATGCTATCCAAGATGTAGCGGAAAAAAATAATTACGCTATTATCTTTAATAAATCTGATGGAGTAACAATGATATATACTAGTACCAAGTACGATATTAGTGATGATGTTTTAGATAATTTAGGATATTCGTATTAAAAATTTTGTAGGTTTATCAAAATTTTGTTTACCTTTGTGCGATGAAATTTTAAAAGAAATTTAGAAGTAAAATTATAATTAAAATAAAAGATGAAAAAAGTATTAATCTTAGCAGTAGCCTTTGTTTGCTGTTTTTCTACAGTAGATTTAAAAGCTCAAAAAACTAACAAATTCGGTCACGTTGATTTTGCAGCATTATTCGAATTAATGCCTGAACAAGAAAAAATCAGAAAAGATTATGAAGAGTTTTATAGAACAATTGAAGGACAATTGGTAACGATGCAGCAAGAGCTTCAAACAAAATATACTGCTTACCAACAATCTCAAACAGGCATGTCTGATATTATTAAAGAAACAAAAGAAAGAGAAATTGTTGACTTACAAACACGTATTGAAGAATTTCAAATTAGCGGTCAAAAAAGATTAGCTGATAAAGAAACCGAACTTATGCAACCACTTATAGATAAAGCTCGTAAAGCTGTCGAAGATGTTGCAAAAGAAAACGGATATACCTATATCTTTAATAGTACTGAGGGGCTTTTGCTTTATGCAGAACCATCTGATGATATTATGAGCTTGGTAAAAAAGAAATTAGGTCTTTAATATATAGAATAACAAGATTATCAAATAGATAAAAAAGGCACTGAGTGATTTAAAACTTAGTGCCTTTATGCTTTTAGGTATAATTATTTTAATTTTTTTAAAGTCATGACAGAAAAAAACAGTAAGGTTTTAAAATTAGATGATGTAGTTGTGAAATTCGCCGGTGACTCCGGTGATGGAATGCAGCTTGCCGGATCTTTGTTCGCAGATAATACTGCATCTGTGGGCAATGATTTTGCTACTTTTCCGGATTACCCCGCTGAAATTAGAGCGCCGCACAATACTATCTCCGGCGTATCAGGTTTCCAAATCCACTTCGGATCAAAACCGGTAATCTCTTCTGGCGACAAAGCTGATGTGCTTGTTGCTATGAACCCAGCTTCGTTAAAAGCTAATCTAAACAATGTAAAATATAGCGGAACAATTATTGTCGACGCTAATACTTTCGTTGAAGATGGTATTAAAAAAGCAGGCTACAAAATTAGTCCGCTCGATGATGGATCACTCAGCGATTATCACGTAATTGCAGCTCCAATTACAAATCTTACTCGTGAAGCCCAAAAAGAACTCGGCTGTGATAATAAATCAGCCGATAAATGTAGAAATGTCTTCGCATTAGGTATTGTATTCTACCTTTTTAATAGAGACTTAGATTCTACATTCAAATATTTTGAAACTAAATTTGCGAAAAACCCAACTCTTGTTGAAGCAAATAAAAAAACTCTATTCGCAGGATATAATTATGCTGAGAATGTTAGTGCAAATAGTACAACTTTTATCGTTGACGGTTATCCTTTGAAAAAAGGAAAATATCGCTATATTACAGGTAATACCGCAACTGCATGGGGCGTAATCGCTGCTGCAGAAAAAGCAGGACTACAATTATATCTTGGCTCTTATCCGATAACTCCTGCAACGGAAATCCTTATCGAATTAGAAAATAGAAGAGACCTCGGAGTTAAAGCGTATCAAGCAGAAGACGAAATCGCAGGAATTTGCTCCGCAATAGGCGCTGCTTTCGCCGGCGCTCTCGCTCTTACTACAACAAGTGGTCCGGGATTATCTCTAAAAAGTGAAGCTATCGGCCTCGCCGTAATGACAGAATTACCAATTGTTATTGTAGATGTTCAACGTGGCGGTCCTTCAACAGGTTTGCCTACTAAAACAGAACAATCTGACCTTCTTCAAGCTCTTTACGGAAGAAACGGCGAAGGACAAGTTGTCGTAATAGCAGCTTCATTACCAGGTAATTGTTTCGACTTCGCTTTCCAAGCAGCTAAAATTGCCCTGGAACACATGACTCCTGTTATCCTTCTTACTGACGGATATATCGCAAACGGAACTGAAGTAATCGCAATTCCTAAAGTTGCTGACCTTCCTTCTATCACTCCTCGTATTGCTAAAGCAAACGACCCGAATTATGCGCCTTATCGTAGAGATGAAAAAACTCTCGCAAGACAATGGGCTGTTCCGGGAACAGAAGGATTAAGACATAGAGTAGGTGGACTGGAAAAAGAAAATATCACAGGTAATGTTTCTCATAATCCTGAAAACCACCAGTTAATGGCTTCATTACGCGATGAAAAAGTTCAAAGAGTAGCTGAAACAATCGGCGACCAAAAAATTATCGGCGACCAAGAAGGCGATTTGCTTATCGTTGGTTGGGGCGGAACTTACGGCGCTCTCAAAAATTCACTCGATAGCATCAAAA
>JAJDHA010000017.1 GCA_030265965.1 Odoribacter sp. OttesenSCG-928-L07 | reverse complement strand
AATGCTTGGAAAAATTAACGGAACAGATGCTTAATAATCTACGAAATAATAATCTTACAATAGAAGAACTTCTTGCAGATACAGGCTACAGCAGTGGTGAAGTTTTACAATATTTGGAAAGCAAAGGTATAAATGGCTGGATTCCTAACTTCGGGCAATACAAACCCGAACGAGAAGGATTTATATTCAATAAAGAAGCAAATCGTTACGAGTGCCAACGAGGCAACAGAGCGTTTTTGCCTTATAAAAACACACGATTAGATCGTGGATACACAAGGTTACTTTACCGCAGCAGCGAAAGAGATTGTAAAAATTGTCCACTTAGAGCTGAATGTTGCGGAGAAAAGAGCAATTTTAAGAAACTCTCCCAAAGTGAATATCACGAACAATATGCCAGACAACATGAAAAACTAACTAAAAACGAAAAATATGCAAAGCGTATGTCCCGATTGAGGAGTTCGACAGTAGAGCCGGTTTTGGGCACATTGATAAACTTTGGTGGCATGAAAAAGATTTATGCCCGAGGTATTGAGCAGGCGGAAAAGCATGTTCTGATGGCATCTCTGTGTTATAATCTGAAGAAGATGTTGAACTTCCGAGTTAAAAAGACACAAATTCAGGTAAATTATGCAACGGCAATTGAGAAAGTACAAGAAAATTTACGATTTATATTTTTCGCTCTCCGCTCGCTTATTTTCCTTCGATATAAGCCATTGTATTTTTGAGAAAAAATAATTCTACTTCAAAAGAAGACTCGCTTAAAACGCCTTATTTGAAGCCGGAATTTTAGATAAGGAAAGAATTATTTCGAAATTTTAAGAGTTGTGCAACAGTTACGCTTGTTAGTGGCAGTTTTCATCACTCGGCTCCATATGGATATTAATTTGCGTCTTGTTTCCATACACTTCACGAATTCGTCGCGATAGTGCTCCTGCAATGTTATGTGCTTGTTCTAATGAAATCGTATTTTCCAATTGAATATGTACGTCTATTACAAATACATCGCCTATTTTTCGTGTACGTAGTTTATGAAAACTCCTTATCTTGTCATCATCCATAATCAGCATTTCTATTTTTTGAACGATTTCTTTTGGAAGAGAAGATTCCATTAATTCTTGAATACTTGGCAATGATAATTCAACAGCTGTTTTTATGATAAATAAACTCACGATTACCCCTGCAATAGGATCTAAAACAGTCCATTTATCTCCTAAGAAAATTGCACCTGCAATACCAATGGCTACTCCGATTGAAGAAAACGCATCGGTGCGGTGGTGCCACGCATTGGCGATTATTGATTGACTGTTTATCTGTTTGCCGACTTTTTTTGTGTACCAAAACAAACCTTCCTTGCAAATTATAGAAATTAATGCAAACCAAAATGCAATCATTTGAGGTTTGGGTAAAACTTCGCCTCGAATAACTGATAATATGCTGCTAATTCCTCCATAAAAAATCCCTAAACCCACTCCAAAAAGAACTAACGCAATTAAGAAAGTTGAAAAAGTTTCAAATTTCCCGTGCCCATATGGGTGTTTGTCATCTTTCTCTGCATCGGAAATCCTAAAAAAGATTATTACAATCGCGTCTGTTATCAAGTCACTCAAAGAATGAATCCCATCGGCAATCATGGCAGAACTTTTTCCGATAAAACCTGCTAAAATTTTTCCAATAGATAATAATACATTAACTATTGCACCTAATAAAGTAACCTGTTGTGCTTTTTGTGTTCTTGTCTTTCCCATATTTATATTTTTTCAATGTACCTACCTCCGTGTACGTATTGCCACTAACGGTTAGGCAGCTTGCCGAAGGCGGGGCTTGCAAAACGTTTCTGCGAAGATACAAATTTCTAATTAATAAATTGGTTTTTTCGTAGCTTTGCCCCGCTTTTGGCAAACTGCTTGTTACAGGCTGGCGGGCATTGTTTCTTGTAGTCATTTAACTCTTGTTCCAACAATTTCATAATAATTATATCCTCCCATTCCCACTCTTTCTTCGATATTGATTATTAAAGTATCAAATTCGCTGTAATAACCTCCAAATTTATAATTGCTTTCATAAGGATATCCGAATATTAAACGGCCATTTTCATTAATGTATGGAAATATCGGATTTATTGGATTATTATCTTGATCAAAACCAATACTATTTTCTTGAAACTTGATTTCAATTTTTTCAGCATCTTTTTTTAATACATTACCTTTATATATCGTGGTATCGCAATTTAATACATAAATTGAATCCATTGTAACAATGACGCTTTTTATTGTTGTAAAGTTAAAAAGTCCTAAATAAGGATCTCTATAATCTTTTTCTTCAATAAGTTTTACTCTATATCTTAAAACTTCTAAAGAATCTTTTGCCCCCTCAGTTATTTTCAAAGGATTAATAATACCTTCTGAAATTATTTTATTACTTAAAGCAAAAATTTCTGTTAAATCTTTTGTAATTGAAGACATTTTAATTTCAGTTTCGTTTTCAAAGTTTTCAGCAGATTTTATTATTACAAATTCAACCCGACAGGAATCAAGGCTGTATAGAATGTCCTCTGTAGTTCCTGAGATACCAATTGCATTTACTGTGTAATAGGAATCATATTTTGTTTTATTGCAATCATTGCATGAAAAAAACAAAACAGTTAATAAAATTAATAGTATAAATTTGTGTGTTTTCATTTTTTTATCCCTATATGTGTCGGGCACAACTTGTAAAGTGGTTTGTTATTTAGTTTTTATCAATTAATAACTTTTTTAATCAGGGCATGTATAACAATGCGTTATAGCAGTAAATGTGCTTCCTAAAGGTACTGTAAACTCTCCTTTAAGCTCAATGTAATCTGTTGCCCTTAATACAATGTTTTTATTATTTGGAACTGTTGAATTAGTTAAAGAGTAAAATTTTTGAACTTTATATTTATTTGCATGACTCACAAAGTCAAAATTAGTTTGCGTTATCCCATGGCTGCAATCGGTCTTTAAACGATAATATTTAAAATTTTTAAATTGCCAATATAGTGGAAATGATGTGGATGAGTTGGGAGCTCCACCCCAAGCATCAATTTGAAAAGTTAGAAACAAAACCATGGGGTGCGATGGAATATATTCCGGTTCAACAATTTCATACACAGATGTTCCATTAAATAAAACATTAACGTATTTTGGTGTCCAGATGACTGCAAATTTATGAAAGTTAGCAGATAAATCGGGGTAACCTGTAAAATGATTAGGGTGGGTTTCACTTGAAAGTCGATGTATACCATTATGTGTTGCAGATATTCCGCTATGAAATTGAGTTCCAAGATAATTGTCGTTTCCGTTGGGTTCAAACACATCAATTTCATCCCATCCACCTTCTCCGGTATGCATCCAAAAACCACCCCAAGGGCCTTTATTTCCACTTGCAGGTGTTTTTATCTCAATTTCAAAATAACCATATGAAAAAGTTTTTTTATTTGCTGTTTCAATTCCTCCTGAAATATAATTATTTCCAATTTTTTCACATTTAAGAGTTAAGACACCTCCAGAAGCTGTAACATTATTTGCATTGTATGTCTCTAGCCCCCAAGTCATATATGGAACCCTATTCCACAAATTTGAATTAAACGTATTAAAGTTATCATATGTGTCAAGCACATAATGTTCCAGATCTTCATTTGGAGTCTGTGCCTTTATTAGGAAACTTAATACTAATAAAGAAGGTAATAATAATACCTTATGACTTATTAAAAACAAATGTTTCATAATTATTTTTATGTTCAATTAGTTAAAATCATTTGTTTACTATCAACCCGTTGTCCATCAACAATTAAAATATATAAATATACGCCAGGGTTAAATTCGTTTCCATTTATTGTAATATAACCGTTTCCTAATTGATATAGTTTTATACTTTTAAGTTGTTTGCCATTCATATCATAAATATTTATGACCGCATTTTTAGTAGATTCTGCAAGATAATAATTAATTTTACAATTTTCATGGAAAGGATTGGGACTGTTTTGATGTAAAATATTTTCTGAATCCTTGATTGTATTGTTGTCACTATCATTAATTTTTGTGCTTTTTAAATCAGGGTTATTATTTTGAAGACAACATTTTTTACATTCTTCTATTTCCTTTTTATGAATATCTACAATGTTTTGCAATGTTTCAATTTGTTGTTGTTGTTCTTTAATTGCTTCAATCAGAATAGGAATTATACTCGGATAAGAAATAGCTTTTGTTGAATCATGCATTTCAATTACAACTTCAGGAATAATTTTCTCAACTTCTTGTGCAAGTAACCCATATTCTCTCGGTTCCAATTTTGTTTCTTCAAATTGTTTTGTGTGAGCAGAACCATGTATTTGTTTATCATCATCAACTGGCGATACAACAGTATATTTACGGTTATACGTTACGCCATGAAGATTTTTAATTTTTTCTAATGGAAAACGAATATCTTCAATATTTGTTTTAAAAATAGTATCAGACGCAGTAAGAAACCCCAATCTTGTCCATACTTGACCATCGCCTCTTACATAAAAGACATCTCCACTTGAATTTGAGGATGTTGAATAATATGTATTACTTAAATGATACGCACAAGAATACTGATAATGAACTTTTGTTGAATTTGATCGTCCCCAATTACCTTTATATGAGTTAATTGATAAGCTGCCATCACTATCTACTTTGAGTTGAGAAAATGCATTATTACTACAAAACAATGCAATTATTACACTAATTAGTATTAATCTTATTGATTTCATTTTTATTAATTTTTAAATTTTATTATCATTTTTTCATTTGATGTATAGCTTTAAACAACATTTCATTACTATAATATTCGTAAAAATCTATATCGCAACAAAGGTAAATTAATTTTTATAATTTACAACATTTTAATCTTTTTCTTGCATAAATTTTTTAGTTTCATTGGACATTCATTACAATAGCTGATATAAAAAATCTTGTATATTGATTGATAATCATTTTTATTTGTTTTTGTTGTGTTACCACATAGGTATTAATCATTGTCATATCGAATAATAAAAACGACTTTCAACTGTAAATTAAGACATTGATTGTCAGTCTTTATGTTGAAAATTTACAACAAAGAAATTAAAATAAACTTTGAGAATATTATTACGTTTACCAATAACTATTGGTAAATTTCGAAAAGCTTGCCTGTAACTCTCACTTACACGCACTCCACGTTTCGTCTATGTGCCAGTGGATTTCGTTAAAGTGCCTTGTTATCATATTGCTAGTTTTTTTTGGTTAAAATATTATGTATTTCGTCTAATGACGAAACTGCTGGCAAAGATAAATGGTTTTTATATATTATCCAAGGGACTTTTAATGTTTTTTAAACTTGTGTTGCTGACTTTGGTGTAAAGTAAGGTGGTCTTTATGTTGTTGTGACCTAAAAGTTGCTGAATCATGCTGATGTCGGTGCCGCTTTCTAGTAAATGTGTTGCGTAACTGTGCCTTAAACCATGGATGCCAATGTCTTTGTTTATCTTGGCTTTTTGCATGGATGTCTTGAAAACTTTTTGCGCACTTCGAATACTGTATTGTCCGCCGTATTGTCCCTCAAATAAATAAATCTTTGGCCGGTATTCTTTGTAATATATTCGCAACTGCTCGAGAATGCTGAAAGGTAAATTTACATAACGATCTTTCTTGCCTTTGCCTCTCTCTATTAAAACTTGCATGTTGTTGCTGTCAATGTCGCTGATTTTCAAGTTGACAATCTCTGAAACTCTTAATCCCATACCATAACACAATTTTAACATGGTGTTGTGCTTTATGTTGGTTGTTACTTCAAATAAACGCCTGATGTCTTGCATGCTAATGTGTTTGGGTAATTTAAGATGCTTTTTCGGTCTTGGAATGTTGATGAAAATTTTGTCTCTTTTTAACACTTGCTCGAAATAAAATTTTATTGCATTGTATCTGCTGTGAACTTGATTCTCTGATAATTTTAAATTGTCGATACAATACAATATGTATTTCTTTAGTCTTGCGGAATTGAGTTCGTCAACGGCTTCGTTTTTAAGAAGATAAAGCAGTTGCGCAAACTCGTTGCAGTACGTTCTCCTTGTGTTAATGCTATATGCTTTCATTTTTAATGTTTCGCTCATGTCGATTAATGCGTGTCGATTTATTTCTGCAATTCTTGATAAGGTCTCATCGGTGTAATCATGCTGCTGAATATTAATTAATCTTAAATAATGATTGTTTCGTGGAACATATAATGAGTTGTATTCTCTGCTCCACTTAATGCCGGGAAATGATTTTATTAATTCTCTCATTTTGACGTAACTTTCAAGTTGAATGAATATTACGTCTTTGTTGTTTATGTTTCCTTCGCAGTGGTCGATAATTTTATACATGATTTTTTGCTTTAAATGTGATAATATTTAGATTTGACGAAGTTATAAAAAAAACTTCATATTAGTTTTTCTTAAAAGATATTTAATTTGTGTGATAAATTTGTTGCGAATTATGTAAATTAAAATTTGTTGATTAATAGAAAAGTCAAGAATTACGTGGAGAGGAATTTAGGGTTTAAAAAAAAATGGAATGTTAAAAATTGATATTGTTGATGAAATATACTTGAGGGTTGCGTTGCGTGAGGGATTGCAGCGATACCCCGCAGCGCTTAGGATGTGATTGATAGATATGGATACAACTATGTTTGGTTAAATGATGATGCAACGGAATATAGCGCGAGGAGTAAAGCGGAAAGCCCGACCCGTAGCGAAGCGGAGGGGCACGCCCGAAGAGTTAAAATTGAAAATTGAAAACTGAAAGTTGTGGAAAATAGAAGGAGTAAAATAGTTTGATTCTGAAATAGATGCATTAATATTGAAAAAGGGAATGGGAGATGTTTATTTCTTCTCAACAAAAAACTATCTTTGCATTTTAATTTTGTGGTTAATGTTAATAATGTTACTCGTGTGAGTGATTGTATGCGCTGGTTAAATATGAAAAGAAAAATTTCATCGACAAATTTTGTAATCGGTTCTGTCTGTATTCTCTTGATCCTGTTTGTGATAAACTTGATGATGGGGAGTTTTAAGATTGATTTTCACGATTTGTGGGACTTCATGTTTAATCGTAATGAGGATTTGCAAAAGGTGATTATTCAGTCGCGACTGAATTCTGCAATTACTGCGATTCTTGCAGGAGCGGGACTGGCAATTAGCGGGTTACTGTTGCAAACTCTTTTTAAAAATCCTTTGGCAGATCCTTCGATTTTAGGAATTAGCTCTGGCGCAAGTGTCGGCGTAGCAATTTGTTTGCTCGCTCTCGGAACTACTCAAACGACAATATTTTCGCTGGCAACTTTTTCGCGGCACGCAATGATTGTTATTTCGTCTGTGATGGGAACTTTGCCGGTGCTGCTGATTTTATTGCTTGTTTCGAAAAAAACTTCAAATAAACTAATTATCTTGATAACGGGATTGATGATTTCTTTTATCAATTCATCGTTAGTTTCTATTGTTGAGTTCTTTAGCATGAAGGAAAGCCTTTATTCGTACATGCTTTGGGGAATGGGAAGTTTTTCGAATGTGCCGCCGCAACTGATTTTAAGTTTTGCGCTAATATTGATTATTGTAATCTTGTTGTCGCTTTTGCTTGCAAAACCCCTCAATGCAGCGCTTCTCGGTGATAATTATGCGAAGAATCTCGGTGTAAATCTTTCGGGATTGAGATTCTGGACTATTCTTTTTTCGGGGATAATTATTGCTGTGGTAACTGCTTATTGCGGTCCAATTGGATTTATTGGAATCGCAGTGCCTCATATTGTGCGAATGCTTACTAAAACAGCAAATCATCTTATTCTAATTCCTGCTTGTGTCCTCTTTGGCAGCTGTTTCGCACTGTTCAGTTTGCTCATAACTCGTATTCCCGGCTTCGATGGCGCTTTGCCGATAAATGTTGTTACTTCGTTAATAGGTGCGCCAATCTTAATTAAAATTATGTTTTCTCCTTCAATGAAAAGTCAAAATGATCAGAGCTGATAATATATCTACAGGCTATCGCAGTAATTCTGAGAAAAGTAAGGGCAAAAAGTTTTTTGTTGTGCATTCGGAATTGAATTTTTCTTTGAATAGGGGAGAATTGGTTTGCTTGATAGGGGAGAATGGCGCCGGAAAATCAACGCTTATCAAAACTTTGTGCGGATTTATTCCGCTTGTTTCGGGAAATCTTTTTGTTGATGAAAAGAATATCAATGAATTGAATAGTAGGGATATTGCGTCTGAAATCGGAGTGGTGCTCTCTAATGCTCCTGATTTGAATAATATGACGGCTTATGAAGTTGTGTGTATGGGACGATATCCTTTTACGGGAATGTTTGGGAAGTTAACAGACTCTGATTATGAAAAGGTTGATGAAGCAATAGGTATTATCGATGCCGGAAAATTGAAACATAAAAATTTCAATATGATGAGCGACGGCGAGAAACAAAAGATTATGATTGCAAAAACTCTCGCTCAACAAACTCCAAATATCATTATGGATGAACCAATGGCATTCCTCGATTTTCCATCCAAAATAGAAATGATTAATATTCTCAAAAACCTTGCACATAATCATGATAAGGCTGTTTTGATATCTACTCACAATCTTGAAATAGCCTTAGATATGGCTGATAAGTTGTGGCTAATGAATGCAAAAGGTAATTTTATTCAAACAACTTCTGCAGAATTAATTGAAAATAATTTGCTCGAAGAATATTTTAATAAGGAAACTGCGGAATGGATTTTGGGAAGATGAATTGTCAATTGAATTATACTTACATGAACGTATAATTATGCTTTTTGGAATAAAAGTAAGGATGTAAAGTTGAATCCTTCAACATTCAACTAAATAAACTATTTTTGCAATTTAATTTACGATGCAAATAGAATTATTATCTCCTGCGAAAAATGTTGATTGTGGAATAGAAGCAATAAATCATGGTGCAGATGCTGTTTATATTGGCGCACCGCAATTTAGCGCACGCGCTGCCGCCGGAAATTCCATTCAAGATATTGAAACAATTATTAAATACGCGCATCAATATGATGCGAGAGTTTATGTTGCATTAAACACAATATTAAACGATTCTGAACTTCCTCTCGCTTATAAGTTGATTCGACAATTATATAATATCGGTGCTGATGCTATCATCATCCAAGATTTGGGAATTCTTGAATTGGACTTACCACCGATTGCAATCCACGCAAGTACTCAAGCTGATAACAGAAATTTAGAAAAGATAAAATTCCTTGAATCTGTCGGAATTAGCAGAGTAATTCTTGCTCGCGAATTATCATTAGAAGAAACAAAACACATACATGAAAACACTTCTATTGAACTCGAAGCCTTTGTTCATGGAGCCTTGTGTACAAGTTACAGCGGACAATGTTATATAAGTCAAGCCTCTTGCGGCAGAAGCGCCAACAGAGGAAATTGCGCCCAATATTGTCGCCTCGCTTACGATTTAATCGACGGCGATGGAAATATTTTGTTTAAAAACAAACATTTCCTTTCTTTGAAAGATATGGATAGATCTGAACATTTGGAGGAAATGATTAATGCCGGCATCACTTCTTTTAAAATTGAAGGCAGATTAAAAGACATGGATTATCTGAAAAATGTTACTGCTTTTTACAGACAAAAAATTGACAGAATTTTGGAAAGTCGTATAGACTTAGAAAGTAGTTCCTCAGGAAAATCGACTTTCTATTTTTCACCTGATCCGCAAAAAACTTTTCACAGAGGAAAAACCGATTATTTGCTTCATGGCAAAAAAGATGATATAAGTTTATTTCAAACCTCAAAATCGATTGGAGAATTTATTGGTCCGATCTCGCAAGTTGGAAAAAATTATTTCTACTTAAATAGTGATATTGAATTAAATAATGGTGATGGGATTTGCTATTTTGATGAAGATGGAACAAAGGGTTTTTACGTAAATAAAATTGATGATGGTAGAATTTATCCTTCGGAAATGCCTGAGTTAAAAGACGGTGTCAAAATGTATCGAAACTTTAATCATCAATTCTATCAATCTTTACAAAAAAAATCTGCCGAAAGAAAAATTGATGTTAAAATAATTCTTAAAGAAATTGCCGAAGGTTTTTGCATAGAAATAACCGACAATAAACACTTCCTAAGTCTAAACAAAGAATATTCTAAAGAGCTGGCTTCTAAACCAGAACAAGTTGTTGAGAATATTCAAAAGCAACTTTCAAAACTTGGAAACACGATTTACTCGGCAAACGAAGTTACTGTTGATATTTCTCAAATGTGGTTTATTCCATCATCAGTTCTTTCGTCATGGAAGAAAGAAATTGTTGAATCATTTGACATACTCAGACTTGAAAACTTTAACAAGTTAAAAGAAGATGAAGAGATAAAACGTGAACAACGGGAATTAATTCCTACTGACTATTACAAAGATAAAGAATTAACATATCTAAATAATGTAATGAATGAAAAAGCAGGAAATTTTTATCGAAAACACGGTGCCAAATATATAGATCCTGCATTTGAAATTTTACCTGCACAAAATCCGGTTTTAATGCAGTGCAAACATTGTATTAAATACGCGCTTGGCTGGTGTCCGCTAAATAAATCGAATGACATTCCCGAATTTATCGAACCTCTATATTTAAAGTCAAAAGACAAAATTTTCCGATTGGAATTTGATTGTAGTAACTGCAAAATGATGGTATATTAATTTATGATACTACAATTCTAATTTATTGAATTTAAGATTACTTCTAATTTACCCACTAATTTTATGCATTATTCTGCTAAATAATTACAAAAAAAATGTACTTTTGCATAAAATAATTGAAATTTATAATTAAAAAATTGCTAATATGATTGGATTTATCATTTGGATTGCAGGTGTTGTTTTTACTGTGATGTGTGTTCTTGATATTTTTAAGAAAAACATTTCAACACCTAGCAAAATTTTAGTTAGTGTTATTGTATTGCTAACAAGTTGGATTGGACTGATTGTTTATTATTTGTTCGCAAAAGACAAATTAGAAGTCTGGTTTAATAAATAATTTTCCAATAATCTACTGCCGTAAATTTTGTTTACGGCATTTTTTTTGTTTTATCACATGCGCGTCAAAAAATCCGACAACACATTCATATAATTGATATACGCGTTGTAAGGCGAATCATACGGACTGATTATCCGGCGTGCAAACGAGCCTTTGGAGAAAAATTTTGTTGACATATAAATGAAGTTATCTGAAGACTGAATAAAATCGTAATCTTTAATCAACTCAGGGTCTTTGCATTTCAACATTTTCTTTGAGATGGAGTACAAATTTTTAAAGGCTTCCTCTTGAAGTTCATTTCCGAGCCAAGTGCTTGTATCTTTCTCATCGTCAGCCCAAGTAATCGGATATGGAATGTGAAGTTGAGCCGCAGGTTTAAAATCTTTTACTATCTCTGATGGCGTGATTAACTTATATTTATTATTTGTGGCTAAGACTCGTAGCAGTTCTTTCATAAAATCAAAGATACCGGTGGAAACACTGTGATATGTTCCGAAATTTTCATAGTCGAGTCCTAAAGTCAGGCACTCTCCTTTTTCAAATGCTTTATCAATCCAAGTTAGATATTTCTCTGCTGTGAGTGGCCATTGATCCCAAGAAGTATTTCCAAAACGATATTCAATATCGTCGCTAAGACTGAAGCTTCGTGTTATCAATTTAAGCTTCTGATATTCCGCACTTTCATACAAATACTCCGACGACCTCCATCCCAAAATATGACGTGCGCCTTCTATGAGACATGCTTTATAAGAAAGTTTACTTATCACCTCAGCCATGTCATCGGAAAACAGCAATTCAGTATTCTTGAAGATTTTTGGCGTAACTCCAAAAGTTTCTTCCAATAATTTATGTTGCTTAATAACCTGTTGTTTAAAAAGATCTAAATCCGTCAATGAAGAAAGAGAGTAATTGTACGTTTCCGAAAGCAATTCAACATTTCCCGTATTAATCAACTTTTGAAAACTTTTTAGCGCATCAGGAGCGTACCATTTAAGTTGTTCTATTGTAATTCCGGAAATTGACATGCAGATTTTTATCTTATCTCCATGAACTTTAATTAAATCCATAAGAAGATTATTCATCGGCAGATACGAATTATCTACAACTTTTCTTATCATTAATTTATTCAAGTAATCGTCATAATAATTATGATTCAAACCCATATCGAAAAAGCGGTAACGTCTTAATCGCAGCGGTTGATGTACTTGGAAATAGAAACAAACTTTATTCATAATCTAACTATTTAAAACTGAGGTATAAACATCTAATATCTTTTTTGCGGCTTTTTCCCATTTAAGGTTGAGGATTTCCTCTTTACCGTAGCGTTGGCACACATCATACAGTGCATCGTAATGCAGTAGACCGTATATTGCATCAGCCATCGCATTAACATCCCAGAAGTCAACTTTTATCGCGTATTCAAGAACTTCTGAGACTCCTGATTGTTTTGAAATAACAACCGGTACATTCAGTCGCATTGCTTCGAGTGGAACAATTCCAAAAGGTTCCGACACCGACGGCATCACAAACACATCGCTCAGAGCAAACATTTTATCCACTTCTTCACCTTTGAGGAAACCGGTAAAATGAAAATGCGTTGAAATACCAAGTCGCGCAACATATTTCACCATTTTCTCAAACAAATCGCCGGAACCAGCCATCACAAAACGCACATTCTTATCACGTTCCAAAATTAGCTTTGCAGCTTCAACAAAATATTCCGGTCCTTTTTGAAAAGTTAATCGTCCCAAAAAAGTAACAACTTTCTCTTTTACATTCTTCTTAACATTTTCTAAGCCCTGAGTATCAGAAGGCTCAACGGCATTATGCACAGTAACAACTTTCGCCGGATCAATGCCGTATTTCTTAATCACAGTTTCGGCAGTTAAATTACTAACAGCAATAACCTTATCGGCGGCTTCCATTCCTGCCTTTTCGAGTTGATAAACGATAGTATTTACATTTTCGCCCGTTCTATCAAATTCCGTTGCGTGAACGTGAACGACGAGTGGTTTGCCGGAAGCATTTTTTGCTGCGACGCCGGCGGAATAGGTCAACCAATCATGAGCGTGAATAATATCAAAATCGTGTTCGACAGCAATCTGCGAAGCAACCAATGCGTAGCGCGCAACTTCATCCATGAGATTTGCTCCGTAGCTTCCGCGAAACTCATATTTAGTACGATAAATAGGATTTTCCATTATGTCTGTTGAGCGCTGCAATTTTTCGACATAGCGTTCGAACTCAACAGGTCCGAGATAAGGAATCAAAGTTGACTCAACTTCAATGTAGGTCATCTGTTTAATTAAATCGATATATTTCTTTTGATAAATATCGATTTCTATTTCGCTGGCATTAACAAAGTTAGCCAACGAAGAATCTTCATCGCCATAAGCCTTTGGCACAACAAAAATTACATCAGCATTATGGTGACGCAAACCTTTAACCATGCCGAAACTTGCCGTACCAAGTCCACCTGTTATATGCGGCGGGAATTCCCATCCGAACATTAAAGCCTTCATATATTAATCGGTATTATGTTCAAAATCTTCAATACATTTAGTTATCCACAGCAAAGCTGCGATATTAGTAGCGTGAGAAACAGTGCCGCTGCCCTCATAAGGAGGATTGCCATTGTAAGTCTGTGAAATTGAACCGATACATCCTTCCATCATTTCCGGTTCAAAATAACCAACGATTTTCTTCATTGTATGAATATAATTTTCATTTTCAAGATGTTTGATAGCTTCAATATAAAATATTAGCAACCAAGGATATGCCGAGCCGTTATGCAAAGCTAATCCACGATTATTATGATTTCCTTCCGATTTTGAAATATACTCGGGATATCTCGGCGACAAAGTTCTAATTCCGTGAGGAGTAAATAATTCCGACTTTACTAATCGTAACACATTTAATTTCACATCATCACTCAATGGCGAAAATTTCATTGCAATAGCAATTAATTGATTTGGACGAATTCTCCAATCGCTTGTTTCATCATTAAAATAATCGCAAAGACAAGGCTCAGAAATATTGTAAAAATGTTGGTTGAAAGCTTTTTTAATTTTAAAAGAAACAGGTCCCCAGAAATCTACAAATTCGAAATCTCCGGCATATTTAGCGAGTTCAAGAGCGAAGCAAATTGCATTATACCAAAGCGCGTTTATTTCAACAGCGTAACCCGTTCGTGGCGTTACTGGTTTTTCATCAACAAAAGCGTTCATCCAAGTAAGCGCCAAATCAGGCTCTCCTTGATGAAGAAGTCCGTTTTCATTAGCGTAGATACCATTTCCTGCGCCTTCATAATAAGAGTGCAAGATCTTTTTAATAGCGTGTCCCCAGTTTTTCCAAACAAAAGCTTTTGTGCCGCGAGTGTTATCGACGTATTGTTGCAAACACCAGCAAAACCACAGAGAAGCATCTGCTGAAGGTTTTTTACTCGAATGCACATTATGATAATATTTAAAGAAAGGACCATCCATATCTTCAATCATCGAGTTAATTACATTTTTAAATTCCTTGACGTTATTATACGGCAGAGTTAATCCCGGCAAAGCAATAAAAGTATCGCGCGGAATAACTCCAAGCCATTGATAACCTGCCAAGACACGTTGTTTTCCTTCATCTTCAATCAAACATTGCAAGGCGTCATTAATAAGACAATTTTTAAAATCATTACGAGGAGTTCGTTTTTTTAATTCGTTAGAATATAATCGCGACAATATAGCCGGATTACATTCATCAGTTGCAATAGACAGAATTATACTTTCGCCTACTTTTATCGGCATTTTAAAGAAACCCGGCGAAAATAAATCTTCAATATAATCGTAGCCTCTTTCCTTATCCTTTTCATATTCAAAACCATAATACCAATTTGGTTCATGCGTATAATTAAATTGTTTATTGATTTGAAAATTCAGAAACGAATAATTATCATACATTCTATATTTTATTCCGCCGTTTATTTCTTCATAATTAGATGAGACATTATCATTAGCTTTCATTAAATTATGTCGATTACGAAACGCAAGCAAAGGTCGAACTTTAAGCGTAACATCCGAATTTGCTTCGAGCAAAGTATATTTCACCATAAACCTCACACCTGAGATAGCATTGATTCTTTCCTTCTTAAACAGGGCAGCGCCAACGCGATAAATCATACTCGGCTGAGGATCATACTCTAAGTTTCGTAGATATTTTTGTCCTTTCGGATAGTAGAATTTATCTTTATATTGATGAATTGCGAGTTGAAACTCCTCATCATGTCCAACAATCGACTCATCCAACGAAGAAAGCAGCACATGCAAGTCGCCATCAATTTGCGGTTGCGGCGCCACAAGCAGTCCGTGATACTTACGAGTATTGCATCCAGCCAACGTTGTAGAACCGTAGCTACCTCTACGATTTGTGCCAAGCAACTCCCTATTCATTGCGTACGACAAGTTTGTCAATTGCGATTTATCGAACTCTATATAGCTCATAAAATTTATATTTCAAATTGAGGCACTAAGGTACAAAAAAATTAATTAATAATTGTTACTTTTGCATAAATTAAAATTTTTTGTGGTAGAGACGTTGCGCGCAACGTCTCTACAGATAGCAACGATAAATTCGATAAAGCCGATAAAATGGATAAAGCCGATAAAATGGATAAAACCGATAAAATGGATAAAACCGATAAAGCAGATAAATTCGATAAAGTGGATAAAATGGATAAAGCTGATAAAGCCGATAAAGTGGATAAAATAGATAAAGCCGATAAAGTGGATAAAGCCGATAAGGAATATTGATGGCGTCATTGCGAGGAGCGCAGCGACGAAGCAATCCAGTTCGCGAATTACACAAATTATCACGTTATGCACAATGGTGCGCACAAATATATATGTCGGATTTAGAAATAAAATTCTATCTTTGTTGAATCAACTAACTTAATAAACAAAGACAAAATGACCCTACAAAAATCTGAATATCAAGAGTTATTATCTGATTTAATTTTACTTGTCGAAAACACTAAACAAAATGTTATCTCATATGCAAATAGTTCTTTAAGCATATTGTTTTGGCACATTGGTAACAGAATATTATCTGAAACATTACAAAATCAAAGGGCTGAATATGGAAAACAAATTGTCGTTACACTGTCACGACAATTGACCGAAAAATTTGGACGAACTTATGAGGTGAAAAATTTACGTAGAATGATTCAATTTGCGGAAGAATTCCCTAACATTGAAAATGTCGTTACACTGTCACGACGTTTATCTTGGTCACATTTTTTAACGTTAATACCTCTTAAAAATTCTGATGCAAGAAATTTTTATGGTTAAATGGCAATTGAGGGGTGTTGGAGTGTCCGAGACTTAAGAAAACAGATTGAAACAAAGCTTTTTGAAAGAACTGAAACTGTAAATATCAAATTATTCGACACTGATTCTGTTGCTAAAGGAGTTTTTAAAGACCCATATTTATTGGATTTCCTTGGTTTAAAAGATGGATATTTAGAAAATGATTTGGAACATGCAATACTGAGAGAGTTAGAGGCATTCATTCTTGAGCTAGGAAATGGATTTTCTTTCGTAGAAAGACAGAAAAGAATGATTATTGATGGCGAGGATTACTATTTGGATTTGCTTTTCTATCACCGAAGATTAAAACGTTTAGTAGCCATTGAATTAAAAATAGACAAATTCAAAGCAAAATATAAAGGGCAAATGGAATTGTATTTGAAATGGCTTGATAAATACGAAAAACAAGAAGGTGAAGAATCTCCAATTGGTTTAATTTTATGTGCAGAAACAAGTAAAGAGCAAATAGAACTGTTAGAAATGCATAAAGACGGAATAATGGTAGCAGAATATTGGACAGACTTACCTCCCAAAAAAGTATTAGAAGCAAAATTACATAAAGCATTAATTGAAGCAAGAGAACGTTTAGAAAGAAAAAAACTAAAGCAATGAACCCACTGTGCATAACAAGCAGTTTGCCAAAAGCGGGGCAATGCTACGAAAATAACTTAAAATTAATTAAAATGTTGTATCTTCTCAGAAACGTTTTGCAATCCCCGCCTTCGGCAAGCTGCAAACTCGTTGTAGGCAATGCCGTGAGAGCGCAGTCGAAAAGAAAATTAATAAAGTACTTAATATAAATTTAATACAGTAAAAAAATGAAAAAATATATTTTTTACATAGTAGCAGCAAGCATAATATGCTTCAATTATTCTTGTGAAAAGAACGGTGAAATAAACATTAATTCTGCTGACGCACTCCATAAAAAGTTGGAAACTGCTTTTCAGTCATCATCAACGAGTAATTTGGAGCAATTTTTCATAAATTGGAACAAAACTATTTCTTCAAATACAGTTCAAAATGACTTTGTTGAAACCATATATGAGGTTTACAAAGAATTTTATAGTCCTTTTGATTTAACAAAGTTGGGAGATTGGGAGTGGGGCAATAGTCTAAATTCAAACAGTAAATATGCAGTAGTCCAAAATAAAATTTACTATGCAATTGTTGAAAAGGATGTTTTTGATACTTGGAACAATTTAGAGGAATTAGATTCAATAAACGATTTCAGACCAACATTGAATTTGGAAAAGAGTGAGATTCTCTACTTATTGCCTGAATATGAAAAAGCACTGAATTTGTTCTTAGGAACGGAAACAAATGATGGTAATTGGAAACGATATGAGTTTATACGCCCTTATATTCCAATTTTGCACGGGCATTGGGGAGGGTATTGGCATCTTTCCACTCATCCAGAAGTTAGTCTTATACTTTTGGACACAAGCAAATCTGTTGCAAAAATACTTTTCAGAGTAGGTTATCAAGGTGGAGAGACGATACTCGAGAAAAACAATAACAAGTGGATAATTACAGAAAGCAGAGCAACATGGATAGAATAAGCACTACCTACAAGCGGATTGGCGTCAGGCGGGGGCAAATGTCCAGCTTGACGTTCATGCGGACTTTGTCCCGACTGAACATCAAGCCGCCGCACCGAATAGATTACCACATCGTAATTAGCAATACAATAAAAAATGAAAAACAAAATAGATAAAGCTGATAAAATATTAAAAGTAATTTAAATTTAATTACACAAAATAGTTTATTTTTGCATCATTAAACATACTATAACTATGAATGGAAAAACAAAAATAAACTCATTAATACAATCGTTACCTAAAGGAAGCGTACTATTACCTTCTTGGTTGTTATCGGAGGGATATTCGTACGAACTTCAACAAAGTTATCGTAAAAGCGGCTGGATCAAGTCTATTGGAAAAGGAGCTATGATAAAATCAGGAGATCCACTAATGTTGGTGGGTGCAATATCTGCTTTACAAAATATTGAGAATATAAATATTCACGTTGGAGGACGATCAGCGTTGGAATTACAAGGATTAGCGCATTACTTACAAATAAACTCTCATGAAACCACTCTTTTTGTTAATGGGAGAACAAAACTACCACTTTGGTTCACAAACAACCATTGGGATACGAAAAATATACTTTATAATTTGTCTTTATTTCGCGATGAAAAACTCTGATTGATAGATTTTAGTGACGGGGAACTTACAATGAAAATATCAAATGCAGACAGAGCTATAATGGAATGCTTAGCTCTTTGTCCCGAGAAGTTTCCATTACAGGAAAGTTACGAATTAATGGAAACATTAACTTTCTTACGACCTAAAAAAGTTGAAGAATTATTATTGAATTGTAAATCAATAAAAACAAAAAGACTATTTCTCCATTTTGCCGAAAAAGCAAACCACTTATGGTTTAAACACCTTGACATAAACAAAATCGATCTAGGAACAGGCAATCGTTCTTTGGTCAAAAGCGGCGTGTTAGTTCCAAAATATAAGCTAACTTTACCTAAAGAGTTGACATAATGCTGGATAGATACAAAAAACATGCTGAAGAAGATTTTAATCGTTTCTGTGAAATTAAAACAGTATCTGTTGGTCAATTATGGGGTGGTAAGATTAATGCAGCATTGGAAAGACAGCACCCTCGTGATATTTTTGATGTAAAAAAATTATTACAACATATAGGATTTACAGAAGAAATCAAACAAGGATTAATGTTTTTTCTTTTGTGTGGGAAACGTCCATTAAATGAAACATTAAATCCAAATTTTATCGACCAAAAAGTAATTTTTGAAAGTCAATTTACTGGAATGACAAATCATGATTTTTCTTATGAAGAATTTGAAGCAATCAGAGAGAATTTAGTCCTACTCATAAATGACTCTTTTTCAAATGAAGAGAAAGATTTTTTAATCACCTTTGCCAAAGGAAAACCTAATTGGATTGATATTGATTATTCAAAATACCCTGCTATAAAATGGAAATTAATGAATATTAACAAACTTAAACAAGAAAACCCGTCAAAGTTCAATGAAAGTATAAAAAAATTAGAACATATATTATTATAGGATAAAAACATGAAACAAAACAAAACAATAATCTTCGCCCTAATAATCCTTTTGTTTTCTTCCTGCAAAACAAAACCAACCGTTGTGGACAATTCTACCATATTTTTACAGCCGAAGTATGCAAAAGGGTTTTTTGTTAAGGAAGACAATAGCAATTATTATATTCATATCGTTAATCCATCGGATACGAGTGAGAAAGTTTCTAAAATTCAACTTAGAAAGTCGAAGATAAAAAAAGACAACAAAATTGTATGTTTTTCAACAACTCATATTGCTTTTTGTGATGGAATTGGTTGTATCGACAATATTTGCGGAATTCCTGATACTAGCAATTACAATCAGGTAGATATTTTTAGAAAGTTTAAAAACAAAATAGAAACAGTAACCCTGGCAAACAGTCCGAAAGTTGAGAAAATCCTTGCACTTGAGCCCGATTTTATCACAACGAGCGAATATCAAAAATCAGACTTTCTAAGTATCGAGAATGCCGACATAAAAAGCATTCCTATTTTAGAGTATTTAGAAACACATTCTCTCGGAAGAGCGGAATGGTTGAAATTATTTGCATTCTTACTTGATGAGCTTGAGTTAGCCGATGAAATCTGCGAACAAATCTTTGATAGATACAATAAATTAGCCGACAGTCAGAAAGACAATGCATATAAACCTAAGATTTTCGACTGTATGGAGTATCACGGATATTGGTATGCGGCAGGTGGTAGAAGCTATATCTCATCTTTTTATAATGATGCCGGTTTTGAGTATATTTTCGCTGATGACAAGCATGCCGGTAGTTTTCCTGTTTCGTCCGAAGTTGCTCTTTCCGTTGGCGCTGCAACAGAATTTTGGCGTATAGTTTTTCCGTCGCGATTTGAAATTACAATGAATGATATTGTAAACAACAACCATCTTTACAAAAATTTCCTTTCGGTAAAGAACGGAAAAGTAATCGTTTGCAATCCATCAACAACGCAATATTACATAGAGGACATCCTTGAACCCGACGTTGTTTTAGCCGATTTTATTAATTGTAAAATTGGAAATGATGCGATGAATAAGTATTATAAATTGTTGTGTGATGAGGAGTGACGTGTGACGGGTGACGTGTGACGGGTGACGTGACATGTAGAGACGCACGGCCGTGCGTCTCTACATGTCGCTCGTCACAGATTTTTGTCACAAATAGCATAAAAATATCATTTATAAGTAAATTTTGTTAATTTTGTCATTCTGTATATCTAAATAAAATAACATGAAAAAACTATTATTACTATTAATTTCGTTTTGTACATTAAATATTTACGCACAAACAAATAAAGAATATGAGGAGTTTGTAAAAAACAGAAACGCTGAATTTCAACAATACGAACAAAGTGTTAATGAAGAATTCTCGAAATTCTTAGAAGAGCGCTGGAAAGAATTTAACGCGATGCAAGGCATTCCTGTACCGGAAAAACCAAAGCCTGATGTTATGCCTAATGCAGATGATTTTAAGCCAGCGAAGCCGATTAAAATTGATGTTGAGGAAATAATTAAACCAACAATCATTAAAGAAGGAGAAAAAATAACACCGGAAGTTTCAAAAATCGAAGAGAAACATGATAGATTTGAAGAAAATCCGACTGTTTCACAAGCGGAAATATCTGCCAAACCAAAATCGACTTTTACTACTAACGCATTAAACTTCACTTTATATAATACGAAAGTAGAAACACCAAGTTTAAGTTATTTTAATGCTCGGTTAAACGATGTGAAAGAGAAAAATGTATCAGAATTTTGGAATGCTTTAGATAAAGCAAATACTTCGGAAGTCGCTGAACACTTGTTAACTACTAAGAAACAGATGCAATTGAATGATTGGGGATTTTTTAATTTGTGCAAAGAAACTGTGAATACAGTATTTTCAAGAAATAGTGCAAATGAAAAAACTGTTTGTTGTGTTTACCTGTTAAACCAATGCGGTTATGAAATTAAAATGGGAAGAAGCGACAATAGATTGATTTATCTTTTGCCTTCAGAACAACAAATTTTCAAGCAAGCTTACATTAATTTAGACAATAAGAGATACTATATTTTCGAACACGAAGACAAACAAAATCAGAGATATCCATCTGTTTTTACTTATAAATTCGATTTTGATAAAAACGCTTCTAAATTTAATATGAATATCTATAATCCTTTAAACTTAGAAAGTAAAAATTTAAAGGAAGTAACAAAGAAAATTAATGAAGTTCCTGTCGTTCTTTCAAATATTGCAAAAAATGCTAATGCAGAAATATCAAAATCCGAATTATCCTTAGAGTTTAAATACAATGCAAATATCATTGATTATTACAAAAATTATCCGCGAACAGAGCTAATTGTTTACTTCAATGCAGCTGTTGACAAATCATTATCCAAATCAATAAAATCACAATTCGAACCGTTTTTGAAAGGCAAGACAGAGCTAGAATCCGTGAATATCATTTTAAAATTCATCAATGATAACTTTAAATACAAAACTGATGATGACCAATTCGGATACGAGAAATGGTTTTTTTGTGAGGAAAACTTTTATTATCCATACGGCGACTGCGAGGACCGCTCTATTTTATTTTCATGGATGGTAAAAGAATTACTCAGTTTAGATGTAGTGCTGCTTGATTATCCGAAGCATATTGCAACCGCAGTACATTTCAATGAAAACGTTAGCGGCGACTACGTTACTGTTAACGGGAAAAAATACGTCATTTGCGATCCAACATATTTCAACGCCAAAGCCGGAATGTGCATGCCACAATACAAGAATGAGAAAGCGAAGATTATTACAAGATGAAAAAGACACTTATTAAAATATGTTTGAATAATTTATATTTCTAGAATTGTTAATGCATTATGCACCCTCTTGTTTTTATTAAAATTAATGTTAACTTTACAAATTCAAAATTCACACTAAGACTGTTTTGTAAAATATAGTTAGTGAATTTGTTTTCAGAGAGTTTTAAACTTAATTGCAATATCTGATGAAAAGAAAAAAGAGAAAAAAGAGGAAACCGTATAAGGTTATTTCCTTTAAATTATCAACACGACAATATAAATCTTTGCAGAATTATTGTAAATATCGAAATACTACACCGATAAAAGTAATAAAAAAATCTATTGCAAAGTATATTGAATGTTATTCGGATATTCCTGCTGAAATATCTTATGTTACAGATAATCAGATAAATCTTTTTGATGACATTTGAGACTGAAAAGGAGTTCTGTTAATGATAGATCTTCCCAAGGTGATTTGATCAGCATATTCTAAATCGTCGCCAAAAGCAACTCCACGCGCAATTGTATTTATCTCAATATTAAATTGAGCCAATCTTTTATAGATATATAATGATGTAGTTTCTCCCTCAATTGTTGTCGGCAAAGCCAAAATAATTTCTTTATATTCATTTGTTGCAACTCTTTCAACCAAAGATTCAATATTTACATCTCCTACACCAATTCCGTTTATCGGCGAAATAATTCCTCCTAATATATGATACAATCCGTTGTATTGTCCGGTGCTTTCAATAGCAATAAAATCACGAACATCTTCAACAACACAAATTAGCTCCCTATCTCTTTTGAAACTTTTGCAGATATCGCAAACTTCCTCATCAGAAATATTGTGACATAAAGAGCAGTAATGAATTTTCTCCCTCAAATTGCTGATTGCCCCAGCAAGATTTTGAGCGTAAACAGTATCTTGTTTTAATATATAAATTGCAAGTCTTAAAGCTGTGCGTTTTCCTACCGACGGTAAGCGCGATAATTCATCAACTGCCTGTTGCAGAAGTTTTGATGGTAAATTGTTTTCCATAATTTGAATTTGCAAAAATAGTATTTTTTTTTGAAGTGACAGAATGACGAAATTACGTGACGCTGTCTCAAAAGTCCGATTAGCACACAGATGACACGGATTAT
>JAJDHA010000016.1 GCA_030265965.1 Odoribacter sp. OttesenSCG-928-L07 | reverse complement strand
AATATTCATAGTACAAAGTGGTAATACGATGTTCCCAAAAAACTTCAGAGTCTTTATTATCAGAAGCTTGGAATTCGGTAATAAATTCCTCAAGATAAGAATTAAGACCTTCCGGTTCAAGCAAGAAAGCATTTTCGAAATTGAGAATATCTTAAAACGTGAAGAGGCTTTGGATCGTTTTAAATGGGATTGGATTGATGAGGAAATGACTTTTGAATATTTTTCTTTTGAAGTTGTGATAAGCATTTTACTGAAACTCAGAATTGTTGATAGATGGATTAATGCAGATCCTGAAATCGGTAAAAAATTATTCGTTCAACTTCTTGAAGATATTAAAGCGGATTCTAAAAAAGAAATATAAAAATTCAATTTATGGATAAAATAAATTATACAACAGGAAAAGTAGTCGGCGTTATTTCCAACCTCGTTACGGTGAAAGTCGATGGTCCTGTTTCACAAAATGAGATCTGTTACGTAAAGATCGATGAGAGTGAATTGATGGCGGAAGTCATTAAAATCATCGGCGACATAGCTTATATTCAGGTCTTTGAAAGTACTCGCGGATTAAAAGTCGGCACCGAAGTTGTGTTTATGCAACACATGCTCGAAGTAACGCTCGGTCCCGGAATTTTATCTAAAAATTACGATGGTCTGCAAAATGACCTCGATAAAATGGACGAGACTTTCCTTAAAAGAGGTGAATACACCTTCCCTCTCGATGAAGAAAAGAAATGGGAATTGCAACCTATTGCAAAACCCGGCGATACTGTTGTTGCAGGAAGCTGGTTAGCAAATGTTAAAGAAAATTGGATTGATCACAAGATAATGGTTCCTTTTACCTTTGAAGGTGAATACGTTGTAAAGGAAGTTGTTCCGGCTGGCGAATACACTATAAAGGATAATATCGCAACTATTGTTGACCCAAGAGGACATTCGATTCCGCTTACTATGATGCAAAAATGGGCAATCAAAAAGCCTATCAAAGCATACAAAGATAAACCAATGCCTTCCACAATTTTAAAAACAGGTGTTAGAATTTTTGATACTATGTTTCCTATTGCTGAAGGTGGTACCGGATTTATTCCCGGTCCGTTCGGCTCCGGAAAAACCGTTCTTCAACACGCTATCGCAAAGCAAGCTGATGCTGACATTATCATTATGACTGCTTGCGGTGAACGTGCTAATGAGGTTGTGGAAATCTTTACTGAATTTCCGAAACTCGTTGATCCACGTACCGGAAGAACTCTTAATGAGCGTACTACAATTATCTGTAATACTTCCAACATGCCGGTTGCCGCTCGTGAAGCTTCTGTCTACACCGGAATGACAATTGCTGAATATTACAGAAGCATGGGGCTGAAAGTTTTACTTCTCGCCGACTCTACTTCTCGTTGGGCGCAGGCTCTTCGCGAAATGTCGAATCGTTTGGAAGAACTTCCGGGTCAAGATGCTTTCCCTGTTGATTTATCTTCTATCATCTCGAACTTTTATGCTCGCGCAGGATTTGTCAACCTACCAAATGGCGCTTCCGGCTCTGTTACTTTCCTCGGAACAGTATCTCCTGCCGGCGGTAACCTTAAAGAACCGGTTACGGAATCAACAAAAAAAGTTGCAAGATGTTTCTACGCTTTATCACAAGATAGAGCTGATAAAAAACGCTATCCTGCTGTTGACCCGATAGACTCATACTCCAAATACCTTGAATACGATCAAGTTAAAGATTTCTTAGCAAAAGAAGTTTCTCCTCATTGGGTTTCTGAAATTGCAAGATCGAAAAATATAATATTAAGAGGTAGAGAAGCGCAAGAGCAAATTAACATTCTTGGCGATGATGGTGTTCCTTTGGATTACCATTTAAGATTCTGGAAATCGGAACTTATAGATTTCGTTGTCTTACAACAAGATGCTTTTGATAAAATAGACGGCAATACTCCACTTGAAAGACAAAACTTTTTGTTGACTTTCGTTTTAAAAATTTGTGATTCTGATTTTGAGTTCGAATCTTTTGAAGAAGTCAATCCGTATTTCAAACGCATTATCAACGCATTTAAACAAATGAATTACTCTGAATATCAATCGGAAAACTTCAATAAATATGTTACCGAAATTGAACATATCTTAAAAGAAAGGAGCATGAAGCATGACGACTAAAGCTTTTCAACGTATTTATACGAAAATCACACAAATTACTAAAGCAACTTGTACTTTAAGAGCTACAGGAGTCGGTTATGACGAGATGGCTGTTGTGGCAGGCAGAAAGGCGCAAGTTGTTAAGATACAAGGCGAAGAAGTAACCTTGCAAGTTTTCGCAGGTACAGAAGGCATTCCTACCGATGCCGAAGTTGTATTTCTCGGAAAACCACCAACAGTGAAAGTTGGAGACGCACTATCCGGCAGATTTTTCGATGCTTACGGCGACCCTATAGACGGCGGTCCTGCTGTTGAAGGAGACGAAAGAGAAATCGGCGGTCCGTCTGTTAATCCGGTTAGAAGACAACAACCTTCAAAACTTATTGCTACCGGCATCGCAGGTATCGACTTGAATAACACTATTGTTACCGGACAAAAGATTCCTTTCTTTGCAGATCCCGATCAACCTTATAATGAGGTAATGGCAACAGTTGCTCTTAGAGCAGAAGCCGACAAAATTATCCTCGGAGGAATGGGATTAACTCATGATGATTATCTTTATTATAGAAATACTTTCGATAACGCCGGCGCTTTAGATAGAATTATCAGTTTCGTTAACACTACTGAAAATCCACCTGTTGAGCGACTTCTCATTCCGGATATGGCGCTTACAACAGCAGAATATTTCGCTTACGAACATAATCAAAAAGTGTTGGTATTACTTACCGACATGACATTATACTCAGATGCGCTAAGTATCGTTTCTAACCGTATGGATCAAATTCCTTCGAAAGATAGTATGCCCGGCTCGCTTTATTCCGACCTCGCAAAAATCTACGAAAAAGCGGTTCAATTCCCAGAAGGCGGATCAATTACAATCATTGCCGTTACTACTTTGAGCGGCGGCGATATTACTCACGCTATTCCCGACAATACCGGTTATATCACTGAAGGTCAGCTTTTCCTAAGAAGAGATTCCGATATTGGTAAAGTTATCGTTGACCCATTCAGAAGTTTGTCGCGACTAAAACAATTGGTTATCGGAAAACAAACTCGCGAAGATCATCCGCAAGTGATGAATACAGCTGTTCGACTATACGCCGATGCTGCTAATGCAAAAACAAAACTTGAAAACGGCTTCGACTTAAGCGATTACGACGAAAGAGCTATTGCTTTCGCTTTAGATTATTCCGAAAAACTTCTTGCTATAGACGTAAATATCGGCACAACCAAAATGCTTGATACTGCTTGGGAGCTTTTCGCTAAACATTTCAACAAATCGGAAGTAGCTATTAAACAAGAGTTTATTGATAAATACTGGAAAGATTAATCATGGCTATTAAATTTCAATATAATAAAACTTCTATGCAAGACCTCAATAAACAATTGAGTGTCAGAGTTAGAGCTTTGCCTACTATCAAGAACAAAGAATCTGCTCTACGCGTCGAAGTTAAAAGAACGAAAGACATAGCAATTGCATTAAATCAAGAGTACAATAAAAAAATTGAGTCATATTCCGAAATTTCAAGTTTATGGGTCGAGTTTGATAATTCTTTGTTGAGTATTGAAGATGTGAAACTGAGTATCAAGAAGATTGCCGGCGTTAACACTCCTGTTCTCAATGAGATAATATTTAATGTCAAAGACTTTGTTATTTTCGACAAACCTGCCTGGTACCTCGATGGCATTGAAATTCTGAAAGATATTGCACGAACAGCTATAGAAGTTGAAGTTGCAAACAAAAAGATGGAAATGCTTGAACATGCAAGGAAAAAAACTACTCAGAAAGTAAATCTTTACGAGAAAGTTCAAATTCCCGGCTTCGAGAGCGCTATACTGAAAATAAAACGTTTCCTTGAAGATGAAGAAAATCTTTCTAAATCATCACAGAAAATCGTTAAAAACAAACAAGAACAAAGAAAGGAGGTCGTAGAATGATACTTCCAATGAAAAAATACTCTTTTCTTTTATATCATAAAGATTATGAGACTTTTATAAACAAACTCTATGATGTTGGCGTAGCACATATTGTTGAAAAAGAAGATATGTCTGTTGTTAATGAAAAGCTTGACGACAAGTTATCATTATTAAAAAAATATTCGACAGACATTAAATTTTTAAAGCAATTTGCTAAAACCAGAGAAATCACCGCTCTCTCTCCGGCAGCGGAAAATGTTTCTAATGAAGCACTTATAGAATATGATGCAATAAAAAAACATGAGGATGAAATTAAACAACGTATTGCTAATATTAAGAAAGATGTTGTTGCGCTAACTCCTTGGGGCGATTTCGATTTCAAAAGAATTGAAAAATTAGCCGAAAGCGGTTATTATATTAATTTCTTCACATGTTCTCAAAGAAACTTTTTGAAAGAATGGCAAGATGAATACAATGCTTTAATAATCAGCGAGTCATCATCTCAATATTATTTCATCACAGTAACAAAAGAGAAACATATTCATATAGAAGCAGATACAGTCAAACTTTCTAATGAAAGATTAAGTCATCTTTACTCCGAACAAGAAAAATTGGAAAAAGATTTAGACCAAATCCTTCTTGATACTGATGAATATGTTAATAAATATTTACTAACGCTTGAAAAAGAAGCAAGTCAAGTTCAAACAGATTTTGATTTTTCGAAAGTTAGATTAGAAACAGAAGATGTTGCGGGCGACAAGGTTAAGTTTATTGAATGTTGGGTTCCTGTAGAAAGTGAAACTCCCCTACTTGAGGTTTTAACCAATGGTGATATTCTTTATACTTCGCGAGATGCCGAAGTTGGCGAGAAAGTTCCTATCAAACTTAAAAACAATAAGATTGCACGATTATTCGAGCCTATAGGCGAACTTTACACCTTACCCGAATATGGTGAGTTGGATTTGACACCGTTCTTTGCGCCTTTCTACATGCTTTTCTTCGGATTGTGTTTGGGAGATGCAGGTTACGGACTTCTGATGGTCATCCTTTCTTTAGTAGGAATGAAGTTTATTCCAAAAATGAAAAGTCTTCTTAAATTAGTTCTTTGCTTAGGCATTGCAACTGTAGTACTTGGCACAGTCAGCGGAACATTCTTTGGCATTGAGTTGTTGAAAGTTGACTGGCCCTGGATGACTAATTTAAAAAAGATAATGCTCGACCAAGATCAGTTATTTACTAATGCTTTAGTTATCGGTATTATACAAATCATCTTCGGAATGTGTCTGAAGGTGGTTAATAAGGTAAAACATAAAGATTACGGCGGAATGTTTTCCACACTTGGATGGTTAGTTGCAATTGTTGGATGTGGAGGAACATTTGTCTTATCAAGCACAATACTACTTGAACAGGCGATTATTGGTCCAACAATATCAAAAGTTTTGTATTTAGTGTTTGGAATCATTGCCTTTGTTTTTATATTTGTTCTCAACAACTTAAAGCGCAATGTTTTCATTAATGTTGGCGCCGGATTATGGGATTCATATAATATGGTAACCGGTATTTTGGGCGATGTACTCTCTTACATTCGTTTGTTTGCATTAGGAATTTGCGGTGCAGTTATGGGCTTAGTTTTCAACAAATTAGCCATTGACGTAAGTCCTGATATTGTTGTATTAAAACAACTTGTTACAATAATCATTTTGATAATTGGCCATGCCATGAACATATTTATGTCGGGATTATCCGCATTTGTACATCCTATGCGTTTAACCTTTGTTGAATTTTATAAAAATGCCGGATTTACGGGTGGCGGCAAGAAATACAAGCCCTTTGCAGAGAAGATTAAATAAAAATTATTAACAAATTAAAATAGAAAATTTATGGAACCAATTGTTTTTGCTTACATTGGAATCGGGTTAATGTTAGCTTTGTCGGGAATCGGCAGTGCTTACGGAGTAACCTATGCAGGAAATGCAGCTGTGGGTGCAATGAAGAAAAACCCAGACGCATTTGGTAATTACCTTGTATTAAGCGCTTTACCAGGCACTCAAGGTTTATACGGATTCTTAGGATTTTTCCTTTTACAAGGATCATTAGTTGCAACTATAACATGGGCTGGAGCTGCTGCTATTTTCGGAGCCGGTTTAGCACTCGGCTTAGTAGCCTTATTCTCAGCTATTCGTCAAGGACAACTTTGTGCCAACGGAGTTGCAGGAATCGGAGCAGGATATGATGTATTTGGTAATACACTCATCTTAGCGGTATTCCCAGAGCTTTACGCTATTATTTCATTAGCGGCGGTATTCTTGATTAGAGGACTTATATAATTGAGAATGGAGAATTGAGAATGGAGAATTAGTTTTGAACGAAACAATTCGATAACAAAAAAGAGATGTGGGTTTTTACCGACATCTCTTTTTTTGTGGAGCTGGCGAGAGTCGAACTCGCGTCCAAACAATTGACAAAAGTGCTTTCTACATGTTTAGTATATTATTGATTTTCGAAAAAAGCCCGGAAATACACACCCAAACTTTTCCTTAGTTTCTATTTCTCGCGACGTTTTAGAAACATCAACATCGCCAGCCCAAAATTGCGTGCACCCTGAACTCAAGCCGGAATTAGGCATCTCCACTTGCAGAATGTCTCGTCGCCGCACCTTGTGCAGCGATGAAGCTTTAATCTACTATGATTCGATTAAGCAGCGAGAGCAAAATTATTTTCGCCAATTATTGTTTTGCAGAAGTTATTAGCGGGTTCATCTACATTACCCGACATGCTTACAAGTCCATCAACATTGCTGTCAAAACCGGTCAGCCCCTATACCTAAAAGTTACTTAATAACAAATTTATTAGTAGCAATTATTCTACCTTTATTATTTATTGTGTAGAAATAAATTCCTGATGGCAAATCAGAAACATTTATTGAAATCATATTTTGATTTTGCATTAACTGAGTTTCTTTTAATTTACTTCCGGTACAAGACACAATAGACAAAGTTGCATTTTCTATATCAGTAGGTAATTGGTAATTAATATTTGCAACATCAATTACAGGATTTGGATATATAGTTGTTTCAAATTTTTGATTATAAGATACAATTCCGGCAACTTTACCATTATGATATTTAATAAGAATTTTTGAATTATCTTCAGGAAATTCATCTGAATAAAAAACATACTCTACAATTATTGAACCTTTTACAGGGATGTATGAAAAATTTTCATCAAAAACAGGGTCACCATTTTCATCAAGTAGATAAGAATCAAAATGCGCATTAAATTCTCTTGATTCACCAGGTGCAATAATTGGTCTACGGTTTTCCGGAAGTTCAGTTACGCTTGGTTCAAAACAATTTTCAAGACAGAAATAAGGAATGAAACATTCATCAGCTTCGAAAGTTCTAAACTTTAATCCTAATTTCATTTCAAATTCTGTATTATTAAAAATATAGAAATCGCAAACGAGTTCATTCATTGGTTCAGCATCATCGCCTGTATTATCTACAACAAGTTCTGAATTAGTATAGTCTACACCATCCAACATACCAAGAATAGTGAAATGTTGTGCTGAAATAGTATTCAACGCAAAAGCTAAAGTTAAAAGTAAAAATATTTTTTTCATAGTTATAAATTATTAAAAAGGTTATCAATTAAATTATCATCAACAAAATTTGGGATATTTACTTTCAAATTCGGTTCAGCTTCCATTGCTCTTTTAATGGCGAAAATGGCATTTTCATTTCTCGACCAATTTCTGCGTGAAATACCGTTATTAACATCCCAATGCAACATCATTTTCAAGCGTTTTTCAGCCTCGGCGCTTCCATCAATTACCATGCCAAAGCCACCGTTAATAACTTCGCCCCAGCCTACTCCTCCGCCATTATGAATGGATATCCAAGTAGCTCCTCGGAAGCCATCTCCAATAACATTATGTATTGCCATATCGGCAGTAAATTGTGAACCGTCGTAAATATTAGAAGTTTCTCTGTAAGGTGAATCCGTACCTGAAACATCATGATGATCTCGTCCAAGAACAATAGGAGCAGAAATTTTTCCTTCACGAATTGCATCATTAAAAGCTTTTGCAATTTTCGTACGGCCTTCGCAATCAGCATATAAAATTCTCGCTTGCGAACCAACAACAAGATTATTCTTTCCGGCTTCTTTTATCCAATGAAGATTATCGTGCATTTGCAACTGAATCTCAGAAGGAGAATTTTTTATCATTTCTTCTAAAACATCAGCAGCTATTTTGTCACTAATTTCCAGATCTTTCGGATCGGAAGATGTACACACCCAACGGAATGGGCCAAACCCGAAATCAAAGAACAAAGGACCCATTATATCTTGAACATAAGACGGATATTTGAAATTACCATCCGATTTAAAAACATCAGCACCAGCTCTTCCGGCTTCAAGCAAGAAAGCATTACCGTAATCCCAGAAATACATACCTTTAGCAGACAATCTATTGATTACATCAACATGTTTACGCAACGATCGTTGAACATATTCTTTGAATTTTTCAGGTTCATCTGCCATCATTTTATTAGCTTCATCAAAAGTTAGCTCAACCGGATAATATCCACCAGCCCAAGGATTATGCAATGATGTTTGGTCGCTACCAAGTTCAACTTCCAAGTTAACCTCATCAATCTTTTCCCAAAGATCAACAATATTACCTTGATAAGCTAATGATACCGCTTCCTTATTGTCGCGCGCTTTTTGAATACGCGCCATAAGTTTATCTAAATCCGTATAAACTTCATCGACCCAACCTTGCTCGTGGCGCACTTGAGTAGCTTTCGGATTAATTTCCGCGACAACACCGATAGCGCCTGCAATAACAGCAGCTTTGGGTTGAGCGCCCGACATACCGCCAAGCCCGGAAGTTACGAAAACTTTTCCGGCGATTTCGCCTTTGCTATGTAAACGAGCAGCATTTAACACTGTAATTGTAGTTCCATGAACAATTCCTTGCGGACCGATATACATGTATGAACCGGCTGTCATTTGACCATATTGTGAAACTCCAAGAGCATTAAAGCGCTCATAATCATCTTTTGATGAATAATTTGGAATAACCATCCCGTTTGTAACAACAACTCTTGGTGCATCCTTGTGAGACGGATACAGTCCCATCGGATGACCTGAATACATTACAAGCGTTTGCTCATCTGTCATTTCAGCAAGAAACTTCATAGTAAGCAGATACTGCGCCCAATTTTGGAATACAGCACCATTTCCGCCGTAAGTAATAAGCTCGTGCGGATGTTGTGCAACTGCATAATCAAGATTATTACTAATCATAAGCATTATGGCAGCAGCTTGTTTTGATTTATGTGGAAATTCATCAATACTTCTTGCTGTAATCTTATAGTCAGGGCGGAATCTATACATGTAAATTCTACCATAAGTTTCAAGTTCTTCAGCAAATTCTTTAGCTAATATTTCATGATGTTTTTCCGGAAAATATCTTAATGCATTACGCACTGCAAGTTTTTTCTCTGCATTAGTAAGAATGTCCTTGCGTTTTGGCGCATGATTTATTGTTGGATCATACGGTTTAATAGCCGGTAACTCATCGGGAATTCCCTGTAAAATAATATCTTTAAAATTGTCTTTATTCATTTCTAAAACTATTGTTACGATAATAAATCAATTTGCAAAGATAGTAAATATAAGGAGAAAGGAATAGGGAGAAAGGAGAATTTTATTAAAAAACATATTACAAAAAGATTTAGCCTACAAAAATTTTCAATTTTCAACTTCCAACTAATTGCTATCTTTGCAAATCAAACATGCAAACATGGCTAAGAAAGATAGTGTATATAGATCACAAACTATTTTTGGGTTTACAAATTTAAGTGTAGATTTTTTTGAGCTTATTTTATGCATGTTTGTAAGCCATTATTTAATAGATAATCCTTTATATGGTGCATCAATATTTTTATTTGTAAATATATGGATATTATATTTTCAGGGTAATCTGCAGAAACTTCGACTTGGAAAAAGGAGCAGATTCGGATTTGTAATGTGGATTTTACTTACTGCATCTGTTTTTTGCGGAATGTTCATATTATTCTTATTTCCGGTTGTTACCAACAACCTAAATTCCAATCTTGTAGCATTCTTTACCTTAACTATCGCTGTAAGAAAAATCATTACCTTTAGAATTAATTATTCATACACAGGAAAAGAAGCCTGGAATGTTATTTATAAGATTTTATTTCAAATACTTTTTCTAATTCCCTGTGCAATATTTTCTTTGATATTAATTAAAGGATATGCCGTTTATCTTGTCATTGGCATCTACACACTTACCGGAATAATGCTTGCATATCAAACCAATGTTCTTGCAGAACTCAGCAAGCATATAGATAAATCAAAGAATGATAATTTGCAAAATATTTTTTCATATCGTGTTTTTACGAATATGACATTATATTCGCAAATAGGTTTTACATTGGGTGTACTGATGTACATTTGTTTTATGAGTTTTCTTCCATCAACTTCGCTAATATATAATTACACTTATATCACATTATGGTTACTTATTATAGTCTTATCTTCTCGATTTTTTACATGGCTTTCAAATAAAGGAAGAATTGCAATTAGTTTGAATTTATTTATTTTCGGTGCAATTTTGTGGGTTGTCAGTTCTGTAATGATGTTTTCATCGCAAAGTTTAGTTAATATTGTTATTTGGACAATACTTTGGGGATTCGGTTTGTCGAGTATTACAGCGGTAACCAATCAATACAATCTTGATTTTAAAATGATTGCAAAAATAGCTGACACAAGAATTTCAAAAAAAGAATTATACCTTAGATATTTATTAACTCATGTGTTGGCAATCTTGATTTCATGTATAATAATGCTATTATTTGTATCTTCTTGGTCATACTTTAACACACATTTTGCAGATATTACCGAAGTTCCAACTAATTATCGAACAATTATGATTCAGTTACCATTACTTTTCATGGTAATAAGTATTATTTTTGCTTTAAAACAACCTCTTGACGAGAGGCATAAACAAAAGTTGGAAGTTTTTAACAAAGGTGTAAATGCAAATATTTCAACCAAACAAAGTTTAAATGAAAGATTAGTAAAGAAAAGTCGTGTACGTTTCGGAGTAAAAATTATTGCTGCATTTGTAAAACCATTTTTATTTCTAAAAGTAAAAGGTGAAGAAAATATTGATTACGATAATTTTCCTTCAATTTTTGTATGTAATCATGGAATAATATACGGACCAATTGCTGCTGTAATTTATTTACCAACATATTTCCGACCGTGGATTGATAAAAAAATGTGCGATATTGATTCTGCAGCACAAGAAATGTACGAAAGGCACTTTTCAAGGTGGCCATTATTATCGAAGAAGGTAAAAATCGGAATGAGTAAATTTTTATCGAAACCTGTAACATGGGCTATGACTTCTTTTAATCCTATTCCTGTTGAAAAAAGTAGTTTAAGGGGAGTAGTAAAAACTTTCGAAAGTACAGTGGATGTTCTTGCAGAAGGCGACAATATTCTTATCTTTCCTGAAAAACCTAAGAAGGTAAAAGTAGGCAGAAAAACTACTATTAAACACGAAACTGATACTGTAGGAAATCTTTATACCGGATTTGCAAGCATTGGAAAGTTATATTTCGACCAGACAGGAAAAGCTCTACGCTTCTACCCTATTTTTGCTAACAAAAAAAATCACACTTTTAATATTGGAAAACCTGTGGTTTATGATCACAACAATAATTCTCATGAAGAAAAAGTTAGAATTGCAAACGAACTTCAAATAAAGATGAAAGAATTTAGTGATCAAACAAAAAAATAAGATTTACTTTATGACATATACTGCAAAACACAAGATTCTAAAATATTTAATTGTTTTCATATTTTTATCTTTTACAAAGATAGATTGTCTTGCACAAGAATTTATGCCACCAATGAGAGGTGTAATGTATCTTTCGGGTTCTTTTGCCGAATTGCGTGATGGACATTTTCACTCTGGAATTGACATTAAAACAGGTGGAACAATAGGAAAGAATGTATATGCGATCGCCGACGGATATGTCTCGCGAATTGCTGTATCTCCCGGCGGTTTTGGAAAAGCTTTGTACATTGTTCATCCGAATGGCTACACTTCTGTTTATGCACATCTCGATCATTTCAATAAAGATATTGATAAGTATGTGAAAGATTATCAATATTCGAAAAAAAGCTTTGAAGTTAACATTTTTCTCTCAACAGAAACTTTCCCTGTTAAGCAAGGAGATTTAATTGCAATATCAGGAAACTCAGGTTCTTCAGGCGGTCCTCATTTACATTTTGAAATTCGAAGTACATCCGATGAAAAACCATTGAATCCATTATTATTCAATTTTCCTGTAAAAGATTGGACACGACCAAAAGTTACACATTTGAATATTTATCCGTATGATGAAAGCGCATTTATAAATGGGGAAAACAAAATCTTCAACTGTGAAATTGCAGGTTGGGGCGAAGGTTATCGTCTTGCAAAAAAAGACACAATTAGCATAAAAGGCTCTGTGTATCTCGGAATCGGAACTCATGATGCAATGAATGACATCAATAATAAAAATGGAATATATTCTATTGATTGTACTATTGACAATGACACTATTTATTCCTTTGTTGCAGATGGATTTTTGTTTTCAGAAACTCGTTATATTAATAGTATCATAGATTATCCGACATATATCGATAAAAAATACAGAGTTTATAAAACTTATTTCGAGCCAAACAACAAATTAAAAATGTTGAGATACATCAAAAACAATGGATTAATTGAACTTGAAGACAATGAATATCATACTGTAAAATTTATCATTAAAGATACTTATTTAAATACATCAATATTAACATTTACATTAGTTAATGATGATAAAAGTTATGAAATAATTCCCACAAACAGTTTTGATTACAATTTCATTTACAATCAAAATAATGAAATAATATTCGATGATTTCAAATTAGAGATATCTGCCGGGAAATTATTTGATAATATCAAGTTCAATTTTTCTAAGGAATACATTGATATAAAAAACATATATTCTAATGTATATTACGTTGGCGATCGTACTATTACATCTTTTTCGCCGTTCAAAATATCTATAAAAATTGACAACGAAATTTCTGATGACATTAAGCCGCGTTTATACATGGCGACACAAAATAGCAAAGGAGATTGGGTATATTGTAGCAATAACAATTCTAATGGTTGGATAACAACAAACACTCGCAATTTTGGAAATTTTGCATTATTTTGTGACATTACGCCACCAACAATAACCTGCAAATCATTAAACAAAGATTCTGAAACAAACATTTCTCAATCAAAAGAAATAAAGGTTACAATTATTGATAAGGAATCTGGAATATGTTCATACACCCCAACTTTGAATAATGAATGGATATTGATGGACTACGATGCTAAAAACAATTTACTTACATATTCTTTTGACAACAAATTAAGGAAAGGGAAAAACATTTTCAAATTGGTTGTAAAAGATAATTGTGGAAATATTTCTGAAATTGAGAGAAAACTTATTTATTAGATGGAGGAGAATAAGGTTGCAATCTCTCAATAATCTTTAAACCATTTCGTTCATCATTAAACATTTCATCAAGTTTTGTTGATCTCTTGGCAATATCTTTTTCAGTAAAATCATTTTCAAACAAAATATTGATATTAGCAATCATTTCATCAGCTTTGTCGGAAATAACACATAAATCGCTAAGATCGGTTCCTACGCACATTTTTGAATTAACCAAAACAAATCTTCCTTGATATAATACATTTAAGAGTTTTAACTTTAGTCCGGTTGCTTGATGAGTATAAAGGATATTTATATGTGCATTTTCTACTAATTCGCGCATTTCTTTATCATCCGGATTTGCAATTAATTTGATATTATCATATTTTGCAATATTATTTGCAATTGATTTGTCGGGTTTTAGTCCGGCAATAATAACCTGATGCGATATTTTCGAAAAGATATTATTAATTAAATAATTTGCTGCAACAATATTTTCTTCGACGGATAAATTGCCGTGATATAAAATATAATTTCCCTTACCTTTTTTTGAAACAACATTTTGATTACCGTGAAAACTCGGCAGATATAATACAAGGTTAGGTCGAAACCTTTTCTTAAGATACTCTTCATCCTTCTTTGAAACAACAAGCAAGCAATCCGCATATTTCAATTTTTTCTGAAATAGTCTTAACTTAAAACTTTCTATATAATAAAAAAGTTTATCTGAAATCTTTTTTGTCGATTTTGCCAAATGAGAATAATATTCGTGTTCAATATTACTTTCACGATATAATTTAATTCTACCTCTAATTCTTATATCCGATAATAACGAGCAAGAATGTAATCCTTCAAACATAATCGGATAATTATTTTGGAGCAAATTATTTACAAGTTCTTCCGACTGCCTACTTTTAACAATATAAGGTGTCAGCGAAAGATTACTTTTGAATCCGGTTTTACGCTTGTAATAATTTACAGACACGCAATAATTCTCAAGTTCAAGAGCTTGAGGTCTATCATATAAAAAACAATGAAGATGTATTTTTACACCAAGCTCGTAAAGGGTTTTTATTTTATAAAATACGTCAATTGTTCCGCCGTAATTTGGAGGATAAGGAACATTAAATGAGATAATATTTATAGAGATATTACTATACACTTTATTAATTTTAAATTCAGGCGCGAAGTTACGGATTTATTTCGCATTTATACTCCCTTTTAGCAGTAATTACGAGACATTTTTTACCTGTAGTGGGTTCATAATCTATAATAACATTATCTTGCGAGTATTTTTGAATTTCATTATTTCCACCTCCATTGCCGTTAACTTCTATATTCCATTTACTTGCATCAATAACATCGTCATCGAACAGATCTTGCCAAACCAAGGCTTCATCAGGAAAATTAGTATTTGTCTTATTATTTTCGAAAACTTTAATATAATCAATATACATTTTAGCCTCATAATTATTATCTTCATTCAAAGCAGAGACATTATCAACATCATAAATTCCGGTAAAATGACCGCCAACCGCTAAATTCAGAAGAATAAAATATTCTTTATGAAAATATTCACCTACAGGAAATTCTACTCCATCATAAACATTGATAAGAATTTCATAATACGGAATATTTTCCGGAATCAGATTATTATTCTCATCGAGCTGAGGGTCAACGTACATCTTAATAAAAGCATCATCCCAAGTAAATACAAATAAGTGAAAATCATCTTGCAAAGAAGAATGATAATTATCGTTTATTGCATAATTCGGATGACCGCCGTTAACAACAGAGCCCCAATGAGTTCCTCGCGACAGAAATCTATCTTGTGTCCTTTGCGCGATACCGGCAGCATTTCCCATTTCCACGATATCAATCTCGCCACATTCAGGCCAATTTGCATTAGTTACATTTATTAATTCATTTCCATTGGGAGAATAACCGTTAAAATCGGCTCCCATCATCCATATTGCGGGCCATAAACCATTTGCTGACGATGGCAATTTTGCATAAACATCCATTCTTCCGTATTTAAAAGAGAACTTATTGAAAGTATTTACTTTTCCCGAAGTAACATCCCGTGTTAAAACATAAGTTGTATCTGGTGGATTAATTGGTGGTTCTTCGGGATTTTCAGGATCATCCGGTTCATCTATAGGCTCTACGGGATCGCAAGTTGTGCTGATAAACACAAAACTGAATATTAACAGAAGTAAAATTTTTGAGATTGGAAAACATTGTTTCATCATAAATAATATTAAAAGTAAATAATAAATTTCGTAATTCCATCCTCCGTTCTAAAGTCAAATTTCAAATTATGATTAAATAAAACTTCACGCACAAAAAGAAGTCCTATACCCTGCCCTGTCGATTTTGTCGTAAAAAACGGAGTAAATAACTTCCCTTTAACTTCGTCCGAAATACCCGGACCATTATCAATTATTGAAATCGATGGCGGATAATTTTTTGTTTCGATAATAATTTCTCCATTTTCCTTTATAGATTCATACGAATTTTTTACAATGTTGACGAGAACTTGTTCAAACTGAACAATATCAATATTTACTAAAAAATCTTCGTCAGTATTAAGATTTTGAATTAGATTAATATTTTTCTTTTTGCATTCGTATTCAGCGAAGGCAAATACTGTTCTTGCGAGTTCATTGAGTTTCACTGGATTAATAACCGGCAAAGGAATTTTCACAACCTGAGAGAAGTTTTTAATAAAACTTCCTAAGTTTAAACATCTTTCAGATGAAGCTTTAATTGCCGGCAGGATTTCATCTAAAGTATCAGTGTTATCGCTGTTGATAGTATCAGAAATTACATCTAAAGTTGAACCAATTGCGCCAACTGAGTTATTAACTTCATGAGCCATCATCCTGATAATGTTTTCATAAGATTTCTTTTCGGTTTTTAAAATCTCACGAGTTAATTCTTCCACCAAAATAAAAGGATGCGAAAAACCTCTGTCGATAAAAGAAGTTCTAATGCAACGAAACATTGAAATTCCAGAGTTACGAATAATTACATCATCGCCTTGTTTGAGATTTGCAAGCGATTTGCACAACTCAGAATCAAGATCTTTTAGTTGTTTTCCAAGATAATTATTTTTACTTTCTAAGTCTAAAAGTTTAATGCCTGCCGGATTGATACTTGTAATATTTTCATCAAAATCAAGAATGATCACTCCTTGCGGCGATGCTTGCAAAAGCAAATCCAAAAATTGATTTTTTTCTCTAACACTAAGTCGCTCATTACGCAGCTGTTCCATCATCTTATTAAAAACAAGAATCAATTTATTAGCTTCACTATTGGAAATTTGACGTAAGGAAGTTGAGAAATCCTGTCCTTTAATAAAATCAACGCCGGATAAAATTATTTGATATGGTCGTATTAATCTGATATACAATACAACAAACAAAATTAGCGCAAGAATCGTAATTCCTTCTGTAATTAAAAATAATGTAAGATTCGTTTTATAAAAAACAATTCCCAAAGCGATTAATCCGCCAAAAACGAGGGATACGAGCGACCAGAAGAATATTTTAGATTTCATAATTAATGATTAATGGTTAGTGGTTAATTTTTTGATTTGGCGGTTTTGATTGAGGAAGTTATCATTTTGATAATTTCTATTGCATCGATGTTAATGCTTTCAAATTCTTGTTTTGAAATGTATTCAGTTTCTTGCATTAATTCTAACCAATATAATGTTTCGTTAATTTCTTTTTGTGCAATAGACATTTTATGCACAAAATCAGCTTTACTTTCTGAATGTTCCGCTTCTCTAATCATAGCACCAACAGAAGTTCCGCAACGTAAAAGCTGTTTCAATAATACAAATTCTTTTTTCGTATCACACAAATATTTATATAAATTCACAACCCTCACCGCAAACTTAAAACTCTTAACTTTCAAAACATTCTCCCTCATACCATTAACCATTTATCATTAACCATTTACCATTAATCATTAACCATTAATCCCATATTTCTCCAACCTTCTATACAACGATTGTCGTGTTAGTCCTAATACAGCGGCAACTTTGGCGATATTATTACCATGCAACTCCATTGCTTTGATTATCATCTCCTTTTCCACTTCGTCTAAAGATGATATTGGTTTTTCTACATTGAATTTGTTAGTTGGTAAATCAATATATTGGTTTTTGAAATCGATATCTGTAATTTCGGATTTGTTTGAAACGAGAATTGTTCTTTCGACAAGATTTTTCAACTCGCGAATGTTGCCCGGGAAAGGTAGTTTTTGCAGAAAGTTTATTGCTTCGGAGGATATTTCAATGTTTGACAGATTGTTGATAGAGATTTGTTTTTTGACGAAATAGTCAACCAAAGCGGGAATATCTTCTGCACGTTCTCTGAGTGGTGGAATTTTGAGGCTAATAAGATTTATTCTATAAAACAGATCCTCTCTGAAAGTTCCTTTCGCGATCATTTCGGGAAGGTCTCTGTTTGTTGCACTTATGACCCTCACATCGACTTGCTTAGCTTTGCTATCTCCAAGAACTTCGAAGCTATGATCTTGTAAAACTCTCAAAAGTTTAACCTGACTTGATAAATCAAGATCCCCGATTTCATCCAAGAAGATTGTGCCGCTATCCGCAATTTCGAATCTCCCTTTTCTGTCGTATTGCGCATCTGTGAAAGCGCCCTTTTTATGACCAAACATCTCACTTTCAAACAGCGACTGCGAAATTCCTCCCAAATTGACTTTCACGTAAGGCTTGTTAACCCTATTACTGTTGAGATAGATAGCTTCTGCAATTAACTCCTTACCTGTTCCGCTTTCGCCGGTAATTAAAACAGAAGCATTAGTCTTAGAAATATTTTTGATGATATCGAAAATTCGCATCAATGAAGGCGATTTGCCAATGATGTTGTTGTAATTGAAATCATCTGATTTTGAGCTATTCTCAGATGTTTTATCATTAAGTTGGATAGCAGTTTGGATAGTATTAAGAAGAGAAATATTATTCCAAGGTTTAGTTACAAAATCGAAGGCGCCGGCTTTCATTCCTTTAACGGCAAGACTTATTGAGCCCCAAGCAGTTATTAGGATAACCGGAACATCAGGAACAAAAATTTTGACTTGTTTCAATAATGTCAAACCTTCGTCGCCGCTAACTCCGTGAGAATAATTCATATCCATCAGGATTAGATCAGGATGATTGTTTCTCACAAAATCTATTGCTTCAGAGGGATTTGTTACAGTTGCGACCTCATATCCTGCACGTTTTAAGACCAAACTCAAAGACGAACGAACAGCGGCATCATCATCGCAGATTAATATCATAATTTTGTTTTGAAATTAATTTACAAATATAGTGAAAAATGGAAGAATAATGAAGGGAATTATTTTTCTAATAACCAATCAATTATATTTTTCTTTTCCACACCATCAATTACAATATTATCATAATCAAGCGTTAATAGATATTTAGGATAATTGTCTTTAATATTCCTTAATGACGAAAAAACAACTTTTCATCAGTTTTCGTCATTATCTTTTTCAATGAAACATATTTTACCTGTTGTGCATTTAGAAAAAACCAATTATTTGATTTTTCTACTGCAATAAGTAAGACAAGAAAAAAAAATGAGAATATATTGTTATATATTGGTTGTAAAAAACCTTATTTTTACATTATTTCAGAACAAACTACTTTAAGAACAATGATTTACGTCCACATTCACAAAACCTTATTAACCTTATTTTTCTAAATTTATTAGGTTTCTTTGTATTTAAACCGCAAAGGTCGCAATGTTTTTCGCAAAGGTCGCAATGTTATCATGAATGGCATTAACTTCTTAGCGTTCTTTGCGAAAAACTTTGCGACCTTTGCGGTAAAAAACAAATGGTATTGATGTCTAAAATACTCATTTACACGATATTTTAAGGGCAAAACTTTTATTATAAATATAAATGCACAACAGGTAACAACATCTGTAAAAATACGAAGTCAAGATACAAAATATTTGTATGCATATATAGGTTCAAACATAAAAAACAATTATTATATTTCGATGAAAGTGGTATTTAATTCGATGAACGTTATATTTGGCGAGATTAAATCAGACTTTCAGTCCTCTGATTTTCCGATGAATAACTCTCAATAAGCCAACGCTTCACATTGGGCTGAATTAGAGCGGGTTTTCAACCCTTATATCGTTTGATGAAAAATTTGTCTAATTTTAATGCGTTTGCCCTGTTAATTATGTTTTCAACAAAAAAAATAAACAATTTTGTTTAGAATAATATTTTTTGTACTTTTGCAGGCAGAAAAATACTTTTATTATGTTGCCTGAATTATCAAAAATCAAAGGAATACATCCTGGAGTAATTCTTAAAAGAGAAATAAAGTTGCTTGGAATAAAATATTATGAGTTTTCAAAACTCATAAATGAATATCCTCAAACTCTTAGTTCAATTTTAAAAGGGAAAAGAGGTATTAACCCAAACTTATCAATAAAGTTGGGAGAAATATTTAATGTCGACAAAGATTATTTTATGCTTTTACAAGCAAGTTACGACGTTGTTATTGCTGACAAATTGACCTATAACTCCATTCCGGATTTAAGTAAATTTAGAAAATACATATTTTGGGATACAGATTTTGACAGAATTAATTGGATGAAAAATCGTCGAGCTATTATTAAAAGGATTATTGAACGTGGCAATGACACTGAAATAAACGAGATAATACGTTTTTACGGAATTGAAACAATACGTAACGAGTTGAAAAACATTAAAAGTCCACGCATACAATCCAAAATAGAACACCTTAAAAATCACGAAATATTTTAATCATAATGAATTTTTATAGAAATACAGATTCAGATTTATTATGGGATACGCTTTTAAAATTAATGAGTTCTGAAGAATTAAGTTCATTTCGTTTAGTTGGTGGGACATCACTAAGTATACAACTAGGTCATAGAAAATCAGTTGATATTGACATGTTTACTGACTCCGAATACGGAACAATAGATTTTGACATTATAGATAAACTTATGCTTAATTCTTTCAAATATGCTGAAATGGATAACAACAATATCCATAGCATTGGTAAAACTTACTATGTTGGAGATAATAATGAAGAAAAGATCAAGGTGGATTTATTTTATACTGATCCTTTTATTTTTCCAATATTAAACTTTGAAGGTATAAGATTAGCTAAGATGGAAGAGATAATAGCAATGAAATTAGAAGTTATTGGACATGCCGGCAGGAAAAAGGATTTCTGGGATTTACATGAGCTCCTTGATTATTTCACATTACCCCAGATGTTGAGTTTTTATACCAAAAGGTATCCTTACAGTTACACCGAAAATGAAATAATAGAAAAATTAGTTGACTTCAGCGAAGCTGATTCAGATTTTGATCCAATTTGTTTGAAAAACAAATACTGGGAGCTCATAAAAATTGATATTGAAGAAACTCTAACCAAAACTTTTTCCTCTTCTACTCCACATACGCCCCATAATTAACTCCCAACTCCGCTTCTTTCACAAAATCATACAATGTCAAACTTCTGATTTGATAATAATACGACCATAGAAGAAACATTTGCTCGATGTAATTTCGTTTCGCTTCGTCTTTTGAAACTTGCGCATCGTTTAAACTTAGAACGTCTATTTTCCCCAAGATAAAGATCTCAACAGAAGTCTGATAGCGCTGTTGTGCAATCTCATCTGTTATCCTTGCCAGCTCCAACTGCTTCGACTGATTGTTGAAGTTTTGAACCGTTAGAAATACCGACTGATTGAAATCTATTTTCTCCTTTTCGATTTTCGATGTCACCACTTCGCGATTTGCTTCAGCAATCTTAACTTTTCCCTTACTTTTCCCCCAATCAATTATCGGCGTCCTGATTCCCAAATTGATAATCTGATTATCACGCCAATTATCAACATTATAAGTCTCCACAAAAAGTGCATCCTGATTCGACATCCCGAAGGAAAGAAACAAACTTGCATTCCATCTATCTGACTTCGCTCTACTCACATTTTGAGATGCTTCCAACATTCTTTTTTGAATATTTTGAGTAAACGAGCTATTGTTATGCGCCAATTCTAAAACATCATAATAATCTAAAACGGGAATATCTTGTGCAAATAAATCCGGAATAATCGGCAGCAGCGCAACCTCCTCTCCTATCCCAAGAAACGAGCGAAGCTGAAACATTCGCGCATCAAAAGATGCCTTAGCATCAGTCATGTACGACTCCGCTTTTAACAATGAAACCTTGAGTTGCAACAAATCTGTTTCAGAAACCTGACCGATTTTGCGTTTTGCTTCCGCAATATTATAGATTTTCTCAGAGTTTCTGAGATTTTGTTCCGCAATCTCCATGTTAATCTGTCCGAGCAAGAAATTAAAATAATATTGAATTGCCATAAGCGAAACATCCTCAATATCTGCAACTAACTTCTTTTCAGCCTCAGCATATTTCACGGTTTCAATCTTTCGAAGCCAACGCAAATGATTGTATCCCGACAATGGCTGTTCCAAAGTAACAGAAAATGGAACTGCCATAAAATTCTTCGAGCCTTGTTCCCCGTATTGCTGTAATCGCTCGAGACTACTTTCCACAGAAATCACGCCGCCCGTGAAAGGAATATTCTGAGAAACAGACAATCCGACATCCAAAATACTATAATCATTCTTAACAAATGCATAAGAACCATCTTCTCTTTGATGCGAATTGTAAGACTTCGAATAATATGGCAAAGTGGCATCAACAGAAATCTCCGGAAGCATCTGCGCCTTAAACGTTCGATATTCCCAATAGCTCGACTTGTACTCATTCCGTGCAACCACCGCATCCACAGAGTTAGTGACACTCCGCGAAATTGCATCATCGAGCGAAATCCTCAGAGTATCTTGGGAATGGAGAGTGGAGAATGGAGAATGGAGAATTAGGAGAAGTAATATTTTTGGTATTTTTTTCATGGCATCTTTGATATTAAATGGATAAAACCGATAAAGTCGATAAAATGGATAAATTGGATTTCGTCATTGCGAGGAGCGCAGCGACGTGGCAATCTATAGACATAATGACAAATTTTTCAGAATTTACATATTTATTTATTTCAAATTTCATAATTTATTCATTTAATTTTCAATTCTCCATTCTCAATTCTCAATTCTCAATGACTCCACCGGGTTAATTTTCGATGCTCGTTTTGCGGGATACCAAACGGAGAGTACTGCGATTATTGCCATAACTGCAAGGGTTACAATGTAATTTGTAATATATACTTTGAAACCTATATTGCCTGTGATCGGTAGTCCGAGATTCTCTAATACATCTGCTAAAACTTCGTTGATGTTAATGCACAAAATAAATGCGATGATGCTTGCTAAGAACAATAACAACAAGGCTTCGAGTATGAAAAATGATTGTACGGATTTCTTGGTTGCACCCAATGCCATTCGCAATCCGATGTCGGCGCGGCGCGACTGAATTCTTAACCAAAATGTTCCCATCACGCATAAAACAATGTTGACAATCAAAAATGCAGAGAAAGCAAAGATGCTTTTAAACATATCATCATACTCAGCGAACTCAAAGTATTCCTTGCGTCTGTCCGACATTGGAGTTATCGAAGCCATAAAATACGGTTCCACATCAAGCTGACTCACCATCTCATCAAAAAATTTGTTTACAAAATCATTATCCGCTGACGGTTTTACTCTCACACAAAATTCTCTGTTATAATATGAACTTGATAAAGCAAAATGTTCTTTCGTCAAACAATGATAAATCACCGACCGATATTCTTCCAACTCCATCCTTTTTGTCTTGTTTGCAACTCCAATAACATTATACTTAACATCTCTTTTAGCACTTTCAATAGTATCAATTTGGAATGGATTTCTTTCTGCAAAAAGATTATTAGCACCGGCGCTAATAATAACGCTTTCACTATCATTAGCATCATAATCGAAAGTTCTTCCTTTCAACAATTCTATCTGAAAAACATCAAAAAACTCCGGCGACACAAACTTATACTGCCCGCATTCTCTGATAGAATCTACAAAGTAACAATTACCCCAATATGAACCGGAATATGGCGAAGCAACAATCGACAAACTTGCGTGTTCGATTGCGGGATGGTTATTAATCCTCTCGAAGATTGTCCACAAAGCATCATACGCATTTTCCCTATATTCCTCATCATCAAAAATTTCTAAATCGGCATCTTCATCCTCATTCCACACATCAATCATATAAGTATGATCAATATTAAAACCCTTAGGCTCCAGCATTTTAGTCAAAGAAAAAATAAGAGTATCGCTACAAAACCAAAGAATTGTAAATGCCAGCACTAATTCCAGTAATATCCAAAGATTTACTTTCTTTTCTTTCCAGATTATTTTAAAAAGTTGTGATATCATAATGTTATATTTTCATTTATTTTATTTACTCTGACATCCCCCTGCCCCCTTCAAAGGGGGAATTTGAAACTTCATTTTATTAATTTTATCGGTTTTTCTATTTTCACGTCATTGCGAGGAGCGTAGCGACGTGGCAATCCAGCAGATTTGTTTTTCTGGATTGCTTCGGGCTTTGCCCTCGCAATGACGCACTTCTCAAAATTTATCTATTTTATCGGTTTTATCGGTTTTATCAACTTCATCCACCTATTCATTCCGATTTAACGATGACACAATATTCATTCGTGCAGCTTTATATGCAGGGACAATGGCTGACAAGAGATTCAGCAGTACACAAACGATAAAGACATACAGAAATATCGAAGGCATCACAAATGCCGACAAGGGCAAAGTATCACCTGCGCCGGCATTCAGCAACCAGTCTTTAAGCCAGATAACAGTAATGTATGACAACACAAGTCCGATAATTCCACCCAGAAGCGATGTTATCAGATTTTCATATAGAATTTGATTCAGAATAACTCTGTTTTTTGCGCCGAAAGCTTTTCTAATACCAATCTCTTCCATTCGCCGTTTCACTCTTGAAATACTAAAACTCGAAAGATTAATCGCCGGAATTATCAATAAAATAGCGATTATCAAAATTCTTCTCATTAAATCCATAAACGGATTTGGATCAACGTTTGCCCATACTGCTGACATTTGAGTACGATGATTATAAGGTCCTCTGAACGTTATATCCCATTCATCATCAACAGCATTGAATCTTTGTTCAGCTGCTCTTACCTCTTTATCAAGTTCAGCAGCCATCTTATTATCTTCAAGCAAATAAATAATATGGTAGGGCCAACTTTCATAATCAGGTGTGGCGGTAAATGGCATCAATACTTCGCCTGATGTAAATTCAAATGCGCGAGATACATTTTCCACAACTCCAATTACTTCATAAGCTTGTTTAAAAATGTAAACAGTTTTATTTATCGCAGATTCATTACCAAACAGTTTTTTTGCAAGCTTCTCAGATAGAATTACATTATGAATTCCATCATCAAACTCGACTTGTGTAAAAGGTCTACCCTCTATAAAGCTATAAGACATCACTTTCCAGAAATTTGCATCACAGCATACAATTGGCTCATAAAACCTTTTGTCATTATCTTTTGCTCTGACAATGTACAATTCGTCCGGTTCTGGTGGAACAAACACGGTAGCAATATCATAAGATTTAACTTCAGAGAGATAATCTTTGTACATAAAGTAATTTAAGTAGCTACTTTTCGTACTAGTACCTTCCCTTTGTTCCAATTGGTAATATTTGACATACCAACTTTTATCTCTATTAACTTCCGGCGCAAGATTATTATTTTTGATTTGGTCAGTCACAATAATAACCATCACCATCATAATTGCGAGCGCCGTTCCCACAATAGTGATTACGCTGATAAACTTGTTTTGTTTCAGCAGCTTGAGTGCTTGTTTGAAATATACTTTGAACATGATTAAGATTTTAAAGCATAAATAATTTGAGGATAAAACCGATAA
>JAJDHA010000015.1 GCA_030265965.1 Odoribacter sp. OttesenSCG-928-L07 | reverse complement strand
TTACGTCTGACAAACATTCGGCAAAGATAGCCATGGGACACCTAAATTGCAAGAAAATTATTTGCAATCTGCTTGTTAATAGATAGTTGTTTTTGTGAGAAATTTTTGTGCGGAAAACAGGATAAAAATGTATTTCATTATTTATTATGAGGTATTAATACAATGTTAACTTTAAAGAGTGTACAATATTATGTTGATATATTCAACCCTGAAACAACTTTTTATTTTGTCGGTTCAGATTAAACGCTCTATCCCTTGCAACTGTTATATTTATTCAAAAGAGTTTATCGTCCTAATTATTCCCTCTTTAGCAGATATAGGCATTTGCTCTATGTTTAATACACTTTTTATTTTTTTGTTTGAAACAACATAGTTCTCTGTTAATTTTTGTAAACGTTCGGTATTTAATGGAAGATGAATGAATGTTCCTAACTTGGCAAAAGCTTTTATTAAAGCGGGTGACCAATTCCAAATACGTTCTTTTTTATTCAATGTAGTTGCCATTAATGAAATTAATTCATTTGTGGATAATGTTTCATCATCAGCTATATTGTAAATACCAGATGGGATATCATTCTTTTCCAATAGTTGTTCAATGACAAATGATAAATTATCAATAGATGTAAATGAACGTTTATTTTTAAATGTACCCAAGGGATATGGAATTCCTTTTTTTACAACACTATATAGTAAATTCAAATTTCCTTTATTACCGGGACCATGAATCATGGCAGGACGAAAAATGTGAGCTGTTTTTAGTTGAGGGTTGAGGGTTGAGAGTTGAGAGTTGATATAGGATTCTGCTGCAAGTTTACTTTCACCATAAGGACCTTTGGGCTTAGGAACTACATCTTCTGTTAAGATATCTTCCTCAACAATATCTGCTGCAGCTTTTACTGTGCTGAAGAAGATAAATTTTTTAGCATCTGATGTGAGAAACCAATCAAATATTTTTTTTGTTAGTTCTGTGTTTATATCAAAATATACTTGAGCTTCAGATTTATTTTTTGTATCATGTGCTTTTCCTGCCAAGTGAATAACAACATCTACAGGAGGTATTATATCTAACTCTTCCCAAGTATAGGTTTTACAAACCCCATTTTTTTGAGGTGTGATAATATCCAACCCATAGATAGTATTGCCTTGATGTAATTTTTTTGTTAAATTAGTTCCGACAAAGCCGTGGATGCCGGTGATGAGGATGGTTTTCATCATTAATATTTGTTTTTAACTCTATGATTTATTACATAACTTATTCAAGACTAATTTATATTATCATCATTTTTCTATAAGAGGCACTGTTTTTTTAGATTCTTTAATCATTTAGATTATTACTTCCCAGTATCCTGCTCTATTTGAACCGATACGTTTTAATATTCCTTTTTCTTTTAAAACTGAAATGTTTTTTTCAATATTTCTTTTATTTATACCCACAAAAAGAACCAAATCTGCTGTAGTTACAAAAGGATTGTTTTTTATAGCCCTTATTATATTTTTTTGATGTATTGACAAATGGATATTACCGTCGCTATTACCGTCGCTATTGCCGTCGCTATTGCCGTCGCTATTACCTGAAAACACAGTGACAACAAATCCACCGGAAATATTTTTAAATTCCGGAATCGGGAGATTCTCTTTTTCGAAATAATTTATTATTCTTTTTATTCCTGAACCATATTTTTCTATATAACCTAAGTTTTTGCAAAACTCTGCAACAATTTTATTTCTTGGCAACGATCTGTAGTTGTTTGAAAGTAAGTCTTCTATAGTAATATCACTGTCTAATTTCCCAGGAGGTTTTATATAACTCTTCCCAAGTATAAGTTTTACAAACCTCATCTTTTTGAGGTGTGATAATATCCAGCCCATAGATAGTATTTCCTCGATGTAATTTTTTGTTAAGTTAGTTCCGACAAAGCCGTTGATGCCAGTGATGAGGATATTCATAATATTTTTTTAGAAAAGAGAATCTACTAACAAAACATATTGTTGTGTAACAATTTCTTTAGAATAATATAAGTTAATTTCCTTCAATCCATTTTCTCCCATTCTCTTCAATTTATCTTTATTAACTGACAATAAAAATTCCGCCATTAAATCTACTTTCTTGTTTAGATCTTTCTCTGTAATAACAAATGCGCAATCTTTTTTCTCAAAAAATTTGACTATAGGAGTATTCTTACCCGCACAAATCAATAATGGACGTTCACAAGCCATTATTGTGTAAATTTTTGATGGGAAACCATCACCATCCACATGAGGAGACATAAAAATGAATTGCAAATCTGAATAAGCAATCAACGCCGGCATCATGTGTCTAGGTTGGTATGGAATCATATGAATTTTGCTTAACTGGTTTTTTTCAATTTCATCTTGTAAATAGTTCTTCATTGCTCCATCCCCAATAACAAAAAACTCAACATCAGCTGTTTTTATCTTTTTTGCCAGCTCAATCAGGGGAATCCAATCTTGTGCTTTTCCAATATTCCCTGCATATAACAATTTTAATGAGTTATTTTCAGGGAACAGATCATTATCAATTTTGAATTCGTTTTTGGTCAGTGGTTTGTATAAATCAGTATCGACAAAATTAGGAATAATATTCAATTTCGATTTATCTCTAAATCGTTCGACAATTGTATCAGCAAAATTTTTATCAATGGTTGTCACTGCATCCGACTTGTTATAAACATAGCTTTCTATTTTTTTAAGCAACTTTATAACAATAGTAGAAGAAAGATTCTTTTCTTTTATCAATAAGTCAGGATAAATTTCTTGTACATTATAAACAACTTTCGACTTTTTAAGTTTACCAAGCCATATATTGATTACACCTATAGTTAAAGGTGGCGATGGAGAAAGTATTATATCTACTTTGCGTTCAAACAGTCCGATAATAAACGAGAGAATATGCCAATATACAAAGCCAAGCATTCTCAATAACGAACTCTTGAATTTTTTTTGAGGAACGTGTTTGACTTTTATTCCATGAAAATAGCTTTCTTTATACAGTCCAAAATATTTTTTTCTTAAAGGTTGTTTTGTCAATTCCGACTCAACTATATTATAATGTGGGGTTGTAGTTAATACTACTACTTCATAACCCTCTTTCTTGAATCGCAAAGCAATATCGTTGTAAAGGTATGCTGTTGAAACCCCATCAGGGCTAAACACAATTGAATGTATCAATAATTTTCGCCCCATACAACCCTCTTAATATAATCAGTATAAGAAATAATTATTCTTACAACTTTATCGCTCACATTTGGCATGCTGTAATCAGATACCGGACGAAAGTTCCGTTCTTCTCCAACCTTCTGATACTGTAGCTGTACCAATCCTTGTAATACACGTTCGGGATTTAATCCAACCATCATAACACTCGCTTCTTCCATTGCTTCAGGGCGCTCATGTGCTTCTCTTATGTTTAAGGCTCTAAAATTCAGAATAGAAGACTCTTCACTAATAGTACCACTATCGGATAATACAGCTTTTGAGTTCATTTGAAGTGCAACATAATCACTTAAACCTAATGGTTTCATCAATTTTATATTCTCATGAAATTGTACATTGTGCTTTTCAATCATCTTACGAGTACGTGGATGAGTTGATACAATAACCGGAATATTAAACTTCGAAGCAATAGTATTTAAAATTTCAACTAAATTGAAGAAGTTCTTTTCAGATGCAATGTTTTCTTCTCTGTGGGCAGAGACAACGAAATAGTTGTCAGCTGTCAGCGATAAGCGTTCGAGAATTGTTGATTGCTTTATTTTAGGAAGATATGCGTTTAAAACTTCAAACATTGGACTTCCTGTTTTGATAACTCTATCTGGCCTCAAGCCCTCAGCTAAAAGATATTCTCGTGCAATATCAGAATACGTAAGATTAATGTCTGCAGTATGATCGACAATTTTACGGTTCGATTCTTCCGGAACACGCTGGTCAAAACAACGGTTACCCGCTTCCATGTGGAAGATAGGAATATGGCGTTTTTTTGCTGCAATTGCACAAAGACAGGAGTTTGTATCTCCTAAAACTAAAAATGCATCCGGTTTTTCTTTTTCTAAAATAGGATCAATATTTGTCAAAATTTGTCCTGCTGTTTCTGTCGCGTTTTTTCCTGCCGCGTTTAAAAAATAATCAGGTTTTCTTAACTCCAAGTCTTCAAAAAAGACTTCATTTAATTCATAATCATAATTTTGTCCAGTATGTACCAAAATATGTTCAATTGCTTCAGAAACATCAAGTTTCTTAAGCACACAAGATAGGCGGATTATTTCCGGACGGGTGCCGACGACGGTGATTACTTTTAGTTTTCTCATATCTTTTTAGCTATCAGTAGTCAGCTATCAGCTGTCAGTTTTTTAATACTGACGGTTAATGATTAACTACTATTGTTTTATTTTATTTATTAATGCTGTTAGCATCTTTTTTATTTCTTGTATTTCGATAATCAGTAAACTTTCATCTTCTTTAGATATAAATTTTAAATCAACTGATAATAAAATTAAGTATTCTAATTCGCTTGCCGAGCCCATACTGATTTGTAAAAATCGTGCAAAATCCAAATCACTTCCTCTTCCACAGCCTTCACTAATGTTAGTTGGAATTGATGCAGAAGCTCTTCGAATTTGAGACACCAATCCAAACATTTCAGTTTTAGGAAATTTTTCAGTTAAGCCATAAAGTTTTATTACAATTTTATGACTTTTCTCCCAAACCTTCAATGTGCGAAAATCTTTCATATTATTTGTATCCTATCAGCGGTCAGCTTTCAGCATTCAGTTGTTAACGACTTTGCATTTACTGACCGCTGATAGCTGACAGCTGATAGCTAATTGCTGACCGCCAAATAAAACGTATCCGGTCTATCCCTATCAAACACCTCATTAACCCACATAATTGTTACCATATCGGTCTCTCCGAGATTTTCAATATTATGTGTATAGCCAACTGGGATATCCACAACTTCAAGTTTGCTGCCGGAAACAAAATATTCAATAATTTCGTCAGAGTCAATTTTTCGGAAACGGATAACGCCGGTGCCGCTTACGACTAAAAATTTTTCATTTTTAGTGTGATGCCAATGATTTCCTTTGGTAATGTGCGGTTTAGAAATGTTTATTGAAACCTGTCCTCTATCGTTAGATTTTAAAAATTCTGTAAAAGATCCTCTGTTGTCAATATTCATTTTTAAAAGATAACTGAATTTATCTTTCGGGAGGTAGCTCAAATATGTAGAATACAGTTTCTTGGTAAATTCATCTTCCATATTTGGAACTTTGAGATTTTCTCTACTCTCTTTAAAAGAATATATTAACGATACGATTTCTCCTAATTTAATTGAGTGAATAGGTTTTACCGTTTCATATTTTTCTACGCTTAACCCATCACTCATCACTCTTAACCCATCACCCATCACCCTTAACTTCTCAATAAATGATGCTACAACATCATCAATATAAACCAAATTCATATCTACATTTGGGTCATTGACTTGAATAGGAAGATCATTAGCAATATTATTACAAAATGTAGCAACTGCACTATTGTAATTAGGGCGACACCATTTACCAAACACGTTTGGCATACGATAGACATATACCGGCACACCAACTTCTTTTCCATAATCAAAAATCAAATCTTCTCCGGCTTTTTTGCTTCTTCCATAAGGGTTATCTAATGATGCTTGCGTTGAAGAAGTGATAAGTATTGGCGATTTATTATTGTGTTTTTTGAGTGTGTCCAATAAGAAAGATGTGAAACCGAAATTTCCTTTCATAAACTCATCCGGATTTTCCGGACGATTTACACCTGCCAAATGAAATACAAATTGGCAACCACGTGTATATTCTTCCAAGATATCAGGATTAGAATCTATATCATATTCCAATAAATCATTAAAGCCTTGATTGCGTAATTCTGCAATGAGGTTTTTTCCTACGAATCCTTTTGAGCCGGTGATAAGTATTTTCATATATGTTTGTTTTTTGCTTTCAGCGATCAGCAATCAGCTTTCAGTAGTTAGCTTGCTGATTACTGACTACTGATCGCTGAAAGCTGACCGCTATTAACAATTTCCAATTTCATCAACAGTTTTTTCATTCCCTCAAGATCCAATCTCGCGGTATTATGAGAATGATAATCTTCTATTTCAGAAATTTCTTCTTTTCCTTCAATAAAATATTTATCATAGTTTAAATCTCTATTATCGGCAGGGATACGATAATAATATCCCATATCTTCTGCTTTTGCCATTTCTTCGCGAGTAACCAAAGTCTCATAAAGCTTTTCTCCGTGACGAGTACCGATAATTCTAATTTTAGAATCAGATTTATATAAATCGATTATAGCTTTTGCCAAAATTTCAATAGTTGCAGCGGGCGCTTTTTGAATAAATAGATCTCCGCTATTTCCATGTTCAAAAGCGTATAAAACCAAATCTACAGCATCATCCAACGTCATCATAAAACGAGTCATATTTGGATCAGTGATAGTTAAATCCTTTCCTGCCTTCATTTGATCAATAAATAATGGAATAACAGAACCTCTGCTTGCCATAACATTTCCATAACGGGTACAACAGATTGTTGTTGGCGGATTATCACCTAAAGAACGGGCTTTTGCAATAGCAACTTTTTCCATCATAGCTTTTGATATTCCCATTGCGTTGATAGGATAAGCAGCTTTATCCGTTGAAAGCACCACCACATTCTTCACACCAAATTCCACAGCCGAATCCAACACATTTTGCGTGCCGAGCACATTGGTATTCACTGCTTCTATTGGAAAAAACTCACACGAGGGCACTTGTTTTAAAGCTGCCGCATGAAAAATATAATCTACTCCACGCATAGCATTATCAACACTACGTTTATCGCGCACGTTTCCAATATAAAATTTAACTTTAGGGTTTTGCAAAGCATGACGCATATCGTCTTGCTTTTTTTCATCACGAGAAAAAATACGTATTTCTTTGATATCCGAATCAAGAAAGCGTTTTAGAACGGCATTACCGAATGAGCCGGTACCGCCGGTGATGAGGAGGGTTTTGTTTTTGAAAAGTGACATTTATTTTCTAATTAATTTATCCAACTTTAACCTATACATGACTTTCGCTCCAAAATCAAACAAATAATCCTGATGTTTATAATCTTTATATGTTTTTATGGGCATTTCAAAATATTCTTGCAATTCACCACTTGATATCTCAAGCATAGAAGCTATTTGATCAAATAAGTCTTTCCCTTCTTTTTCTGACAAAGGCGGTTCTTCTAACTTTTTCAAAGCTCCTTCTCTTGTCAATTGTTCTGTTAAAATAAGACTTGACAATTGTGGCTTTCTTACATCATATCCAAATCTTTTGGGTAACCAAAAACCTTCTATGAATTTAGTAAGAATATCCTCAAAATGTTTTTGAGGATAAGGATTCCAGTCATATTCTCTTTTTAATAATTCCTCTGCTTCCTTCTTTATGTAAGGAATATAGTTTAATAATTTTACAACCTTTATTCTTTTTACATAAGGAATATATATTTTTCTCCTCAGAATAGAAGTAAAAGGATAGGTTTTAAGCGGAATTGTACCGAATTTTTTTAATATATCATTAATATGTTTCCTGTCAGTTCCCCAATATCCCCATGAATTTGGATTTACAATGACCTCTGTAGATATATTACCTCCATTAAGTATATATTTAATATTGTGTTTTGTAGCATAATTATCTAATACGGCCACAAAAGCATGGTCTTGTGGTGTATCTAAATGAGAAACTCCAGATTTAAAAAAGGCTAATTGAAAATCTCTTATTTCTTCCCAGTTGATAATTTCTACTTTTAGTTCAACCCCCAACTTCTTAATTATTTTTTCGATATTTTCTTTTGCAAAAGAAATATTCCAACCTGCGTCAACATGAAATACAAGGGGTCTTAGTCCTAATTCCTTTACTGCAAAATGCAGCAAATACGAACTATCAAACCCACCACTCAGTCCAAGGATACAATCATATTTTTTGCCTTTTCCATCTTTTTTTATTTGCTCTATAATCTGTTTCAACTCGCGTTCTTTACCTACACCTTTATTCCATTCCGGTAATATGTCCTTGTAGTAAGTATTGCAACGCTCACAAACACCGTTTTCATCAAATTTGATGTTAGGATCGGTTGTATCCATGACACAGTTTGTGCAAATTTGGAAGTTATGTTGATTTTCCATCTGATTATAATTATTTATTATAAATGAGAACTAAAATTATATTTTTATCGCCTTCTTCGCTATTTCATAATATGAAAAAGTCTTAGGTCCATTCCGTTCTGCAATATCTTTCATCTGACTTAAAGCCGTTTTAGTATAGAAAAAATATTCTATCGTTTCTTGTAATAAGTCTGCTGTAATATTTTCTAAAAACATGCAGTTCCCACCTAAATCTACGTGCTCAATTCCCTTCCATTTTTTAAAAATACAAGGAATACCTAAACCCACAGTCTGTTCCCATAAAACAGAATGAGTGCCCGGATAGATTGCAATATCGCTTGCTAACAAGTAATGGGAAGTTATTGAAGAATCAAGCCAACCTAAGTATCGAATTCTGTTTTCAGTTAAAAGATATTGATTTATTTGAGGTTCAATAGAAGAATTTATAGAGCCAAACAAAATTAATTTTATCTTCTTCATTTTTATTTTTGATACAGCGTCAAGCAGTAAATGAATGTTCTTTAGTAAATCAATTTTTCCTCCTGTAATAATCACAAAATCATCTTGCTCAAAACCAAGCTCTTCTCTAATACGTTTTTTTATTTCATTCTTTTTTGACAAATCAATATTTGTTAAATCTACTCCAAGTGGCAATAATTCTACTTTTTCTTCAGGTATATTATAAACATCAACTAAAAAAATATTCCTAAGTGGCAATGTCCCATAAAATTTAATTGTATATGGTTCTATCTGTTTGATACACCATCTATAAATAACCTTATGCAGTATGTTCATGGACAACCAACTTGTTGCACTATTAACATAATCTGTATGACTATCCACAAAAACCTTTACCTGAGGGTGCTTCTTTACATAGGATACAATATTGTGGATGCTTACAAATTGAGCATCGTGTAAAAAAATAATATCAGGAGCGAATGCTTCAACATAGTTTTTTATTCCGGAATAAATTCTCATTTTCCTTGATAGGATATGGGGGAGCCAACTCACATAAGGCAATCTTGTAATAGGAATGTCGTCTTCAGTTGTATAGGCTGATGATTGTATATACCCTAATTGAGTATTATTTATATATGTTTCAGTTGATGCCAAAATAGCAACATCATGTCCCTGCAACTTATGCATTCGCGGCAGAATATTTTCTTGATAAGCATAATTATCTATATAAAAATTCGCCAAACAACAATGTAAGATCTTCATTCGTCTATTTTTGAAATAAATAAATCAATATCATTAACTTCTATTTGCTAATTTTTCATTTTTTTCTTCATCAAAATCCCTCAAGCAATATTTTCTAATTTAAGAATTATATTCTGTTTAAATCTATATTTAATAAGTTTGCAGGGTTACCACCAACTATAGAATATAGTTCTACATCTTTGGTAACAATGCTGCCTGCACCAATAATGGAGCCATTGCCAAGAACAATCCCTTGCTCGATCCAAACATCATGGCCAATTGTTGTTCGCTTATCAACCTCACGTTTGTGTTGAAAAAATTTCTTTTTCACACTATCTCTCCCTTCATAGAATACTGGAGATGTAGAGACCCAATCCAATGGGTACATAGCACCTCCAATAATAACATTGTTGGCTATGCTACAAAAACTGGAAATATCACAATTAATAAGTTCACAATCGTATCCGCAATAAGAATACTTATGCATAATTGTATTCATAACGTGACTTCCAGATTCGATTTTTGCCGTTTTATGAACACTGCTATTTTGGACGCGTAACCTCGTATTTTTTTTAAATAATTTAGACCAAAATATAAAATATTCATTGCAAAGTAATTCTAACAACTTGAGTTATTGCGCATTACATACATAGGACTGGTTTTTTCTGTTTTTGACATTTTTATATCATTTATTATTATAACTTCTCTAACCCTATATGATCAAACATGAAATTCTAAGTTTCAATCGCTTATATATATAGAAAGTAAAACATTTCGTAATTTGTATATTAACTTTTAGCTAATAGAATCTAATACATATTAACCTTATGTTGAAAAAAGAATTGATACCATAAATGAGAATTTTCATCAGAAGTAATTTGATTTAAATAAAAAATTCCAAGAAATGAGATAATAATAACAATCATTAAAATTCTATTATTTAGAGAATTACTTTTGGATAAGTAATAAATAAAATAAGCAAGCATTATTGATTGAAAAATATAAAAATATCTAAATGGTCTTGTAAATGAAATAGCTCCCTCTGGAAAAATATAAAAGGTTATTAAACCCATAAAAAAGAAGAAATATACAATATTAAACCATCTTGAATTGTAATATTTTTTTAGTTTTACACTAAATAAAATAATAACTACATTAATAACAAGTTTCCAAATATACGCTAAACCCGTACCCGAACTGGTGGTAAAACTTTCAAGTAAACCATCAATATTGTAACTTCGTTCATACATATCTGTACCCAACAATGATAAATAAAAATCAATAAAATCAATAAAATTCATTATAAGGGAAAAAAACAATTCTTTTATTATTAAAGCAGAAGCTAGTAGAATTAATTGCAAAGGAATATTCTTAAAATAATCTCTTCCATTTCGCAATAATGGATAAAAAATAAATAATATAATAGCTGAACGATGAAAAAAATATGCAATTAATCCCAAAAACAGATACCGCCATAATGCTTTCTGCTCAATATACTTGATTGAATATATCCATATGCACATTGCTAATGATTGGCGAATAATATTCATCCAAGACATTATCTCGCCATTAGTAAATAAGAAAAAAATTAGTAAGGGGAAAAGATAAACTTCTTTTTTAAAAGCATAAAAGAAAAAGAAAACTTGAATGAATGCAAGTATAGAAAAGTAAATTACAAAATGTAAATTTAAATAATTAGATAAGTTGGTGATTAAACTAAATAAAAATTCATTTTTGGAAAAATCTTCTTTCCACAAATAAGCTTCTAAATAAGAAATATAATCAACTCCAACATCATATCGCATTCCAAATACAATTGAAAATAAAAGTAAAGGAATTAATATTTGATATGATTTAAATGATTTATTATTATACGAAGCCGAATAAAAAAACAACATCATCACTCCTAATAGAAGTGTGTAAATTAATATACTTTGAATCATCTAAAATCTTTTCAAAAATCTGTAAATCTTAATGGGAATAAATTTAAAAAGATATATTATCTTATTAATATAAAAATTTTCTTGGAAAAGTATTTTACCATGTGAATGTACGAATACAGATGCATATTTAGAAAAATACATATCACGGGTAACTTTGTTTTTTTCATGATTGTACAAATCTTTTAAAACATAGTAAGCATTATAGTTTTTTTTTCTAATGCTTTGTTTTCCAAAAACTCCACCAATGTTTAATCTATATACTCCGAGATATTCATTAAAACAATATCCTAACCCATTCTTCATAAGAAAGTAAACTAAAACAGTGTCTCCTTTAAGCCCTGAATATTTTTCATACTCAAATAATGCACTCTTTCTAAAAACAAGTGTTAATGTTTTTGTTATCCAATGTTTTATTGAATAATCAAACGTAATGCCTAAACTATTTTCTTTAAACAGCTTATCTGCATTATCTCTTGACCAAATATTTTTTTCATGATCAAAAATTTGATATCTATGACATGTTAAAACATATTCTGAATGACTTTCCAAGAAATCTACCTGCTTCTGTAATTTCAGAGGATCAGTCCAATAATCATCACCTTCACAGAGTGCTATGTATTTACCTGTTCTCCAACTATAAAACTCTGCTCTTCTTCTTTTCCTTTCTTCAGAGTCTTTTAATGAATAAACATTTTCTGGCTGATAGAATACCTTTATTAAATTTGGATATTTTGTCTGATACTCTCTTAATATCTCCGCTGTTTTATCAGTAGAACAATCCTCATGAATCAATATCTTAACTGGAAATGTTGTTTTTTGCATTAATATTCCTTCAAGGCATTCTCTAATAAATGGCTCATGATTATATACCCATGTGCTTGTGCAGACCAACGGTACTGTTCCCTCTTGCCAAATCTGCTCTTTTATTGGAAGTGGCTCAGATAGTGGTGCGTAATTATATTCTGGTTCCTCCATAAAAATAATTTCTGTATTTTAATATTTATCTCTCTACTTTTCTCATAAATAGAAACCCTTTCCCTGAAATTCTATTTGATCTAATTGGTATTGTTCTAATAAAATATTTTATTATTAGTCAATGGCATTATATTACTTTCCTTACATATATAAACTATTGCCTTAAATAATATCAATATGTTCAAGATAGAGTTAATTAGATAAGATTATATAAATTCTCTATGCACCAAATGCAATTATTTCATCTATCAGCATATTTACAATCAAAATTAGAGGGGATCAAACTTGCTCATCTTAATAACAAAGAAAAATGTCTTTACAAGGTTTTATACCTGTAAATGGAACTATAGATGATTTGACCAGTCCATTGCTTCAATTATAGCTCGTCGTTCATCAGTCGGTTTTACTCTATTTCTGATTTTTTTTGCAGGGCTTCCAATATAGATACTCCAGGGTTCAATATCTTTGTTTACAAAAGAACCTGCTCCTATTAATGCTCCTTCACCTACAGTTACTCCTGGCATAATAATACAATTAGCGCCTATATAAGCATCATCTTTTATTGTCACGCCACCATAACTTACTTCACTTGTTCCTTGAGGCAAGTGTTGCACAGAATAATAACCATCAAATTTATAAGTAGATCCTAATATTTTAGTGCCTGGTCCTAAAAAACATCTATCACCAATATGTACAAAAGATGCACCTTCTATTAGACAATGCCATGTTATTTCACTATACTTGCCCAATTTAAAAGATTTTTGTGCATCAATAAAAGTATAATCATAGATAATACAATAATCATCCAATTCTGCATATTGAGGATTGATGATCTTTGAAAGATTGTAAACTCTTACATCTTTACCACATTTTTTTACTTTATCTAGGACATTTTCACCCATCAACTCAGTATACTTAATTCCATTCATTTTTTATTTTTTTAATTATATAATAAGATTATTACTGCAATTCAACCTTAATAAGATTATCCATTTTTTCGAAGACAGCATGTTGCTCAATCAGATTTGGAAACTCCAAATCTACAATTGCAACTAAACTTGTTCCATCGACACATTTTTTACATTATCTCCAATGTTTAATTTTTTACCAGCCTATTTTCGAACATCTTTAAGAGAAAATTTACGATTCACTTCTAAAGTCATCTCAAACATATTTAAATCATTATTCCGTTATATATATAAATTTTGCTTTTTCAAAAGCTCTAAGGGAAACGTTTAAGTCATTATTATCTATTATGAAAAATTTAATTAATATTATTTATCGTTGAAATAATTCTTTTAATATCTAATTCATTATATCTTTGATCACAAGGTATTGATAAAATTTGATATTGAAAATTCAAACTTTCTTTTGAATAAATTGATTCAATTTCATTATATATAGGCCAATGAATTGGACAATATATCCTCTCATTAATTAATGCCTTTTGAAATTTTGTCCTGTCTTTTTTAATGAGTATCACAAAATAAAGAGGAACTACATCGTCTGGAAAATGATTAAATACAGGTTTAAAATTAATTGTTTCATTTAACTCATTAAAAAGCATTTTATAATTTTGTCTTCTACTATCTCTTATAAACTCCCAATCTGAACCATTTAAAATTTGTGCAGATATGTCACTTAAACGATATATATTTTTATTTTCATGTAAAATTTTTTTGTTTTTTTTAACTAAAAACATGTATCTACTTTTTTTATTTTCATCCTTACTTTTAAAATATAGATTTTTATTAATAGACATTTCAATAAAATTATCAATTATCTCTTTATGGTAATCTATATTACTAAAACAAGATTGATCAATATTATGAGTTGTTGATATTAAAGCACCACCATCAGGAATTTCAAGCCATTTTCTCATACTTAAAACATAATAATCAGCATCTGTTTTTTTAAATGAACTTAACCAAGAATGAGTGATATCTTCTACAATGAAAATATTTTCTTTTCTTAAGTAGTTATAGTATCTTCTTATATTATTTAATGTATCGAATCCAAAATAAGATTGAAAATATATAATTGAGGGAGAAAAAAAATTAATTTGTTGAAACAAATCATAAATATCTATTGTTAAATCAGTTTTAACTTTATAATATCGAATTACAAAACCATTATCCTTAAAAGGAGTAATCTCAGATTCGCATGCATAAAACGGCAATAATACAACTTTGTTTATATTTTGATGTTCTTTAATAATATTATGTAACATAATATTTATTGCTCCTCTACCTGAAGATGTAAAGAATACTTTTTCATTGGAATCGGTTAATATTAAATTGCAGGTTGTTCTTTTATTAACATCAAGCAATAACTCATTTTCATTAAAATTATAAGGTCCGCCAATTTCAAAATTCTCTACCATTTAATCTCAATTTTTTTGTTTGCTTGATATATTAAATAACCTGCTCTATCGGCATTTTCTTTTACTTCTACAATATTTTCACTATACAATTCTGCCTCAACAATTTGAGAATAGATGTTTTTATTATTTATATAGTTTAATATACCTTCTCTTTCCTTTGCTAAAAAATACACCCCTGCATACTTATGAAAACCAAACTCTGGTTCTGAGAATTGCCCAACCGCCAAATCAATAGTCCCTTTCACGAAATCATATCCAGTTGACAAACGAACAAGATCAGAAGTAATATAATCACCACCCATTCTTGGACCCATTTCAATAATATAAAAATCACCGGTATTATTATCCATTTTTATTTCAGTATGTGATGGACTATCTGTTATTTCTAACGCATCTAACATTTGTTCCGTAATATCTCTAATTTTATTCCAATCATTAATTGATATAGCGGCAGGTTGATGATGTTCAAGTTCAACGAAGTAAGGTTTTCCTGTGGTGATTTTGTCTGTAATAGATAATAAATAATGTTTGCCTTTATGTGATATAAATTCAACGCTAAACTCTCTACCATCAATAAATTGTTCAACAATAGCTTTATGCGTTTTAGAATACGACAACGCTCGATTTATAGCTTTTTTAAGTTCCATTTTGTTTTTAACTTCAGTAACGCCTCGACTTCCTCCACTATCTATTGGTTTTACAATTAATGGGAAATCCATGTCAATAATGTCATTTTCTGAGTTTACTAAACAATATTTTGGGATATTTATATTAAATTGTTTTAACCGTTCTCGCATTGTAAATTTATTCTCAGTGAAAAATTCTGATTCCTTTGAATTACAAGGAGAATTTATACCTCTCGCCACATAATTTACCGCAGGAAGTGCTGATTCTAACGAAAAAGATGTTACTCCATTTACATCATTTTTTTTACATATTTGTAAGATTTCTTCTTTGTTGATGAAAGAAATTGGATAATAATGATCTGCATATTGTTTACATACCGCACCCTCTTCCCAAGCAAAACTATAAATTTCAAAACCTAGATTTTTTGCTTGTTTGTAAAAAGACCGTAATGGTGCATTTGCACCTAGTATTGCTATCCTTTTCTTATTATTCATTTCTTAAGATTACTTCATTCTACTATAACAATCAACTATTATTCTTGGTCACTCAAAGCTTCTACTAATTCTCGAAACCAAAAGCCCACCTAATTCTTTCATTAAAAATTTATTCTAACTCTATTTTATAATAATCAGCAAAATTATCAATATAATTATTCATATCACCAAATGAGTCAAATTTTACTATCAAAACTCCAATAGCAGCATTTGCTCCTTTAAATGAATGAACCCTTTCTCCTTTTTTTACATAAATATATTTTTCTATTACTTTCTTTTCCAATTCTGGATTAATGGATATATTTTTAAGCATTCCTTCTTTGCTAGAGTGAAGAATCAAATATGCAAAATATCCATTGGGATTAATTTCTTGCTCTCCGGTTTTGAAAACCCCTAAGGCCGAATCAATCATAGCATCTACAAAATTAAAACCAGCAGCATATTGGATAACGATAGGAGTGAAATTTCCGCCATTTCGAGGTCCCACTTCAATAAGATATACATTTCCATCAGCAGCAGAAATGCGAGCTTCAATGTTGATTCCTCCTTGTTTAAAGCCAACTAAAGAGATAAAACGTTCGACTTCTTTTTTTACTCTTTCAATATCTTCTTGTGAATGTTGGGAAGGAAATGTTGTAGAGTATGGAACTAAATTGTTTATTGCCGCGTTAAAATGATGGTCGCCCAAATATACAAATACGAATTTGTTATTGTAAACAAATCCGTCCCCATGAAATTGAGCCCCTACTGATTCAATAAATTCTTCTATGATGATTCTTTTACATCTGGAAAATTGAAGCGCATTTTCAAATGACTCTCGAAGATGCTCCGGATTATTAATAATAACAACACCTTTACTCCCCGAAGAATCTACCGGTTTAAGTAAGATGGGAAATTTGAATTTGGAAATATCTTTCTCCAATGATTTCCAATCTGTATAATTACTGAACTTAGGTACATTAAAACCGTTATTTAATAAAAATTGGCGAAACAGGTCTTTTTCGGACATAACCTTTACCGCTTCGTATCCTCCACCTGGAAGATTTAATACTTTTGTTACATATGCTGCTGTCAATGCTGCTGGGTCAGAATTAAAGGTAAATACCGCATCAATCTGAGCTTTGGTTGCTATTTTCAGAACAGCTTCAAAGTCTGTTGTACTGTCATAATGAGGTTCATCAGCATATTTATGCCCTTCATTCTCTATAACATAATCACACGTATGAACATACAAACCTCTTTCCTTCGCTCTTTTTATCAAAGGAAGATGCATCTGCATAGCTCCGAGAATAAGAATTTTTTCATCTAACAATAATATTTATAATTTCCCGGACATCTTGTTCTTCTAAATCCGCATACATTGGCAAACAAACTACAGTGTTTGCAATTTTATTTGCTTTCGGTAAATTTTCTAAACGAGATGAATCTAATCCTCTATACGTGGGAAATTCACTAATCAAGGGATAAAAATATCTTCTACAATGTATTCCGTTTTTTTTTAATTTAAAGTATAGTTCATCGCGTGTCATTCCATATATTTCCGCATCAATAAAAATTGGAAAATAAGAATAATTATGACGAACGCCTGGCATATCTTCCATGATTGAAATACCAGAAACATCACGTAGTCCATTACGGTACTTAATCGCAATTTGTCTTCGTTTTTCAATTGCATTATCAACCTGTTTTAAATTAAGCAAACCATAAGCCGAACGAACCTCATCCATCTTACCATTAATACCTGGAGCAACAACTGTTGTTTCTCCCGCAAATCCAAAGTTTTTAAGATAATCAATTCGTTTTTTTGTTTCTTCATCTTTACACACCAAAGCACCGCCTTCTAAAGTATTATAAACTTTAGTAGCATGAAAACTTAAGGTTGACATATCTCCTGAGTTTATTATTGATTCTCCATTAACCTCCACACCAAAGGCATGCGCAGCATCATAAATTACTTTTAATCCGTATTTGTCGGCAATTTCTTGTATTTGTTTTGTATTACAAGGTTTGCCATAAACATGAACAGGCATTATTGCGGTTGTTTTTGGTGTAATCGCCGCTTCTATTTTATTTGGATCTATGTTGCATGTTTCAGATTCAATATCAACAAAAACCGGTTTAATACCATTCCACCACAGTGAGTGTGTTGTTGCAACAAAACTAAAAGGAGTGGTAATAACCTCACCTGTAATTCGCAAAGTCTGAAGTGCAACCATTAAAGGTAGGGTTCCATTTGTAAAAAGACTAATATACGGAACTTTAAGATATTCGCATAAAGCCTTTTCTAATTCTTGGTGATATTTACCATTATTTGTTATCCATTTGCTTTCCCATATATCTTTAAGATAAGGAATAAATTCTTCCAAATCAGGAAGTAAAGGAGAAGTTACAGTAATTTTTATTTCTTCCATATTATTTTTTCTTTAACATTGAAAGTGCCATCTTTTTTATTTCATTATATTCTTCCAAATTAATTATACTGTATATTATTATAGCCAATGAAATACCGATAACAATCTGCAAAAGTAATAATATAATTGGAGATAAATTAATCAACGTTACACTCCACATGACTAACGCTACAAATACAGAAACACCAAATGTTGGTAAAATATCAATTATTTGTTTCCTAGTACTGTAATTTACTAATCTACCGGAATAATAACTATTAAGAAAATAAGCAACAAATGAATTAAAAACGCTACCCCAAAGCATAAACTTAATTCCTAAAAATATACCCAAGCATATTGGGATTACCGCTAATATTTTTTTTATAATCTCAAGTTTTAGGAATAAATCAGAACGACCTTTTACTTGTAACATATTCAAATTTAATGCATGCAAAGGATATAACATTCCTGAAAAACAAATAATTTGCAAATATTCTGCCGCAGGTAACCACTTTTCTCCTATCAACGTTAATATTAAAGGTTTTGCAATGGCTCCTAATCCCAACATACAAGCAAAAGTAACAAGCATTGTGCTTTTAATTATTTTTCGATAAGCGGATAATAGTTGTTGAGGATTATTTTGTATTTCACTTAATGTGGGATAACTTACTCTTTGAACTACAGCTGTGAGATTTGAGGAAAAAATTGTTTTAAACTGATTTGCTCTTGTATATTGTCCCAATTCATCTTTGGAGTAAAATTTTCCAATAATTAAGTGGTATATTTCTTTATAAATGGTATCAATTAATCCTGATAAAAGTAATTTGTATCCAAATCCGAACATCTCTTTAAAACTTTGTAAGGAGAAAATAAGTGTAGGTCTCCACTTATTAAATACCCAAAAGAAAATAAAATTAAAGAGTTGTCGAGAAATTTGTTGTCCAACTAAGCTCCATACTCCATAACCGTTTAAAGCCATTCCTATTCCTATAAAACCACTTACAGTTGAGGCAATCAACGACACCTTAGTTTGTGTTTTAAAGTCAATTCTTTTTATTAATATTGTTCTTTGAATAATACATAAAGCATTAAAAACAAGAACAATCCCAATAGTTCTAAGAATTGGGGTTAATATAGGTTCACTAAAAAATTTTGCAATAGCAGGAGAGCAAAAGAAAAGTACTGCATATAATAGAGCCCCAAGAATTAAATTGGTATAAAAGACTGTATTATAATCTTTCTCTGTTGTGTCTAATTTTCTTATCAGAGCATTTGACAGTCCGCTATCAATTATGGAATTCGATATAGATATGAAAATAGTTACCATACCGATGATTCCAAATTCAGCAGGGGACAATATTCGAGCTAAAACAAGACCTACAAGGAATGTTATTCCGGAACCGGCTATATTATCAATAAAGCTCCATTTTACGCCTTTAACTGCTTTATCTTTTAATTGTTCTGCCACAAAATTATTTTTAATTTATTCAAGAATGTTTTTTCTACGAAGGTTGTTTTGTTTTGATAAGGTTGAGAATAAGGTTTTAGATAATTTCAAGTCTTTTGTTTTTGCTGGATTGCTTCGTCGCCGTGCTTCTCGTAATGACGCTCTAACCCGTCACTTTGTTACCTTGTCACTTCGTCACAGAGACGTGGCACGCCACGTCTCTACAGTCACTTCTCCTAGATTGCTTCGTTGCTGCGCTCCTCGCAATGACGGTGAAAACTTAAAGCCTACCATCAACCCACCGTCTATCCACAACAGCCTTTACATCAAAAATAACAGAGCCATTATTGTAATAATCCTCAAAGCTAAATTCATCAAGAATGTTTTGGTGTGCAACTGCTAAGATTACAGCTGCGTATTTTTTGTTTTTATCTATTTCTTTAATTGTTTCTATACCGTATTCTTCTTTTAATTCTTCGGTATGCACCCATGGGTCGTAAATATCTACATTAATATCAAATTCTTTTAATTCATTATAAACATCTACAACTTTTGTATTGCGTAAATCGGGACAGTTTTCTTTAAATGTTACTCCAAGAATTAAAACATTTGCATTTTTAACTTTATGATCTTTTTGTATCATTAATTTTATCACTTTATCTGCAATAAAACAAGCAATACTGTTGTTTACCCTTCTTCCAGAAAGAATTACTTGCGGCACATAACCGAGTTGTTCTGCTTTTGCTGCTAAATAATATGGGTCAACGCTAATGCAATGTCCGCCAACAAGTCCGGGTTTGTATTTTAAGAAATTCCATTTTGTTCCGGCAGCATCAATTACATCGTTAGTGTCTATTCCAACTTTATCAAAGATTAAGGCTAATTCGTTTACAAAGGAAATATTTAAATCTCTTTGTGCATTTTCAATTATTTTGGAAGCTTCAGCAACTTTAATTGAAGGAGCAAGATGGGTTCCGGCAACAATAATAGATTTATATAATTCATCAACAATTTTTGCAACTTCAGGAGTGGAACCGGATGTAACTTTCTTTATTTTGGTTAAAGTATTAACTTTATCTCCTGGATTAATTCTTTCAGGACTATATCCTGCATAAAAATCTTTATTAAATTTTAGTCCGGAAACCTTTTCTATTACGGGTATGCAGTCTTCTTCTGTACAACCCGGATAGGTTGTAGATTCGTAAATAACGATATCTCCTTTGGAGATTACTCTACCCATTAACTCGGAAGCTTTTATCAATGGTTGTAAATCCGGTGAATTGTTTTTGTCAATTGGCGTTGGAACTGTGATAATGTAAGTGTTGTAACTTTTAAGATCTTCTTCGTTTGCGGAAAATCTCAATCCAAGATTAATGTTGGTTAAGGCTAAGTCCATCGCTTGGTTAAGTCCGTCAAGATCTGCTTCTAAGGTATGATCTTCTCTTCGAGAAAGTTCTTTTACTCTTTCTTTGTTTATGTCATAGCCAAGGACTTGGTATTTCTTTCCAAATTCTATTGCCAGCGGCAATCCCACATATCCTAATCCAATAACTGCTATTTTCATGTGAAATATTTTTGTTTATTGTTGTTTAATTTATTTTAAATTTACACGATAACCAACAGATAGAATGGCATCGAGATTATAAATTTTAACGCGTTGAAGTTGTGTTTTATCTGCAATAGCACCATATAATGTGGTATGTTCCAAAATCGAACATACCTCTTTTTCATTTCTTTTATTCTAATGGACAAAATATCTTTTTTTTGTCCATTACGATGATTTTATTGGTCGTTTAATTATTTTTTTAAGCCTTTAACTGTAATTTCTGTTACTTTCTTCTAAAAATATTTTTTCTTCACGAATAACACGAATGGTACGAATTGACTGTTTTTCTACTAAAAATGTTATGTTTTAGAATAAGATTCAATTTGACAAAAATTTTCAACTTTCAATTTTGTTCTGGATTGCTTCGTCGCTGCACTCCTCGGATGACGCTCTAACCCGTCACTTTGCACCTCGTCACTTCGTCATAGAGACGTGGCACGCCACGTCTCTACAGTCACTTCTCCTGGATTGCTTCGTCGCTGTACTCCTCGCAATGACGGAGCCAAATAAGTTACACATTCCTACATATTTACTTTCCAATATCCGCCTTTTGCGGGACCTATGCGTTCAAGTAATCCGAGATTTTTCATTTTTTTTATATTCTCTTTAATCTTTCGGACAGAAATACCTAATGTAGAAGACAAGTCAACTGTTGTTGTGGTATTATTATTTTTTAAAATCTGTAATATTAGTTTTTGATTTTCGGTGACCTTATAGGTGACCTTACTTGTACCATCGGTGACCCCATCGGTGACCTTACTTGTGCCATCGGTGACATTGGTGACTTTATTGGTGACTTTTTCTGAGGCATAAGTGACATCATTGGTGACATTTGAGCCCCTATCATCGTATTCTGTTGATATTTTTTGATCAATATAACTGAATCTCGTTTCAAATGCATCAACTAAATTGCGGAAACTAAAAGTCATTGTAGGATATTTTTCTATCGCTTTTCTAACTCGAATAAATCCACTTCCGTATTTTTCTATGTCATGAGTCAGATAAAATGCTTCCGCTAGTTGTTTATTTCTTGTGCTTGCTCTATATACATCAGTATGTAACTCTTCTTCGTTAATATTTCCATACAATCCACCAGGGTTATAAAAAATTATCTCTTGATCGAATATTTTAATTTGAATGTCAGATGGGTTTCTATAGTCTCTATGAACTAAACAATTTAATAATACTTCTCTTATAGCATCTAACGGATATTCCGGTATTTCAGTACGTTTTGTTGTTCTACCCGTAATTTCAAAAGCAAACTTTAAATGTCCGATAATTGTCTGCATTGATTCTTCGAGGACATCATACAAATTGCCATTTATCATTTTATCTGCAATAATAAAAGAAGGAGTTTTGAAGCGACCAATATGAACATTATGTAATAAGTTCTCTTTTGAGAAAAGAATCATCGCCGCATTTGTAGGTAAGCCTTTATCAATCATTCTCAGTTTCTTCAAAGCTTGTTCAGGATTGGTTGGAAGTTGAAACCGTCCTTCTTTATTTACCTTTTCAATGAAAACATCTATTTTATCAAAATTAAGGTCAATAATACCTGCTCCCATATAAGGGTATGAATCCCACGAATATTGCATTGTTTGCATATATAAATCTGAAATCTCAGAACTTGATAGTTGATGGTTGGAATTTTTCACTCTTTTGAAATATCTTCCTCGACAAGCTACCGGTTTAACAGGAAATTCTGGAATGCGAAATTCAATAATCTCATTGTTTTTATAATCTAAAATGTCAACATCAGGAATAATCGCCGGCTGTGTTTTATTCTTTATTTCATTTAACCATTGTTGAATGCTCTCATCGCCAATAGTGAAATTATTAACGGGACTGCCATCATTCTTTACTCCCAATAAAACCTTGCCTCCTGTAGTATTTGCAAAAGCAGTTAGAGTTTCAATAAGTTCGTCATTGAAACTTGATTTATATTCTATATTACTGCTTTCCATTTTTTTCTATGAATGTTTTTCTCCACGAATAGGTTTTTCCACGAATGTCACGAATGAACACAAATTGGTTTTAGTTTCTTATTTACTTTCCAAGCCATAAACCTAAAAATCGATCGTAGATCATATAACCTTTTTCTGATTTGTAAATCAGTTCATTATCTGCTAATTTTTTCAAAACTCTGTTGATACTGCTCGCATTTTTTAATCCGTATTTTGAAATAAAATCACCTGCATTGATTTGTGCCACAACTTTTTCTTTTGCAATAGCACGCAGCAGGTTTACTTGTACGGTGGAATATGCATTAAGCAACTCCTGATAACTGTATGAGTTTTCTTCAAGCAATTCCTGTATGGCATAATATACAATATCAATTTCGGTAATATTTTTTCTATACTCAAACAATCTGTTCAAAACAACTTGAACATACCATGTATGTCCTTCAAATTGTGAGTAAATTGTTTCAAAACATTCTTCTGTGATTGTAAATTTATTTTTTTGAAAATGAGTTTTTGCAAATTGAAAATACATGTCTTTTTCTACTGCATGAAGCGTCATTATTTGTGTACTTTGATAAAAGGGTCGCTTTGCCGACAAAAAGATTTCACTCATTAAATGCTGTCTGCTTCCGGAAAATACAAATTTTACATTAGGCAAAAATTGAATATAGGAACGTAGCAATGCTTCTGTTCCTTTTTCAGGATATTCTGCAACCTGTTGAAATTCGTCTATCGCAATATAACATCTTTTATTCGACTGTTTCAAATACTCAAAGACTTCCTGCAAGCTTTGTGTAACGGTTTCGGGTTCTATTTTTACACTCAACTCCGGTTGTCCGGTCATTGTATTATATGAAATCACCGGGCGAAAACTTTTGAAAAAAGAAGCAAGTTTTTTTATCATATTTTCTAAACTTCCTTCAACTTTTCCTAAGACACTTTCTGCAAAGATTTTTACAAAATCATTCAAGTTTCGTGTGGAAAATATATCAAAATATATGCACACTGCATTCTTGTCTTTTTCTTGAATTTTGTAAAATACATGCTTAATTAAACCTGTTTTTCCAAATCTGCGCGGACTCATTAAGGAAATATTTCTTTCGTTTTCGAGAGCTGAAATCATTTTTGTTGTTTCTGCTTCTCTATCACAAAAATATTCCGGACTGTAGTATCCTGCTATTAGAAATGGATTATATGGTTGTTGCTTTTTCATTGTTCAAGATTATTCAAAAATCACAATGTACAAAGATACGTTTTTTCGCAAAATGCGAAACGCAAAATGCGAAAAATGTTTTTCCCTCGAGTTATTTTTTTCCATGAATGACACGAATGAACACTAATTGATTTTTTATTTAAGCTTTGCTGGATTGCTTCGTCGCTACGCTCCTCGCAATGACGCTCTATTGTATGGTTTCTCACTTTATTCAATCTCCAACATCCCCCCGCCCCCTTCAAAGGGGGAATTGATACTCCACTTTATCCAATCTCCAACATCCCCATGCCCCCTTCAAAGGGGGAATTGATACTCCACTTTATCCATTTTATCGGCTTTATCTATTTTATCCATTTCCACTCATACTTTGTCTTTCCTCAACCGTTATACATTTTCTCATAATACTCCAAGTATTCGCCGCTGGTTACATTCTTCATCCACTCTTCATTATCCAGGTACCATTTTACGGTTTTTTCGATTCCTTCTTCGAATTGTAGGCTTGGTTCCCAGCCTAATTCGTTTTTTAATTTTGTGGAATCTATTGCATAACGCAAGTCGTGACCTGCTCTATCGGTAACGTAGGTGATTAGCTTTTCTGAACTACCTTCTTCTCTACCTAATAATCTGTCAACGGTTTTAATCATTACTTTTATCAGGTCGATGTTTTTCCATTCGTTAAAGCCGCCGATATTGTACGTTTCGGCAATTTTTCCTTTGTGGAAGATAATATCTATGGCTCTGGCATGGTCTTCAACAAAGAGCCAGTCGCGAATGTTTTCGCCTTTTCCGTAAACCGGTAAGGACTTGTTGTTTACTATATTGTTGATAAATAACGGTATTAATTTTTCCGGAAATTGATACGGTCCGTAGTTATTTGAACAGTTTGTAACAATTGTCGGCAAACCGTAAGTATCATGAAATGCTCTTACGAAATGGTCGCTTGAAGCTTTTGATGCGGAATAGGGTGAATGCGGATCGTATTTTGTTTCTTCTGTAAAGAAGCTATTGTCCATTTCTAATGCGCCGTAAACCTCATCGGTTGAGATATGATAGAAAAGCTTTCCTTCGAAATCGTTTTTCCAATATTGTTTTGCAGCTTCTAAAAGGGATAATGTCCCCATGATATTAGTGCGTGCAAATGTAAATGGATCTTTTATCGAGCGATCGACATGACTTTCTGCTGCAAGGTGAATTACACCGTTGATATTATATGTTTCGAATATTTCTTTTACAGCATCGAAGTCGCAAATATCTGCTCTTACGAAGGTGTAGTTAGCTTTATCTTCAATATCTTTTAGATTAGCCAGATTTCCGGCATAAGTAAGTTTATCCAGATTTATGATGTTGTAATCGGGATATTTATTCACGAAGAGTCTAACTACGTGAGAGCCGATGAAGCCGGCTCCGCCGGTGATTAGGATGTTTTTCATTGATTGTTGTTTTTTCCCCGAG
>JAJDHA010000014.1 GCA_030265965.1 Odoribacter sp. OttesenSCG-928-L07 | reverse complement strand
TATTAACAAAATTTGAGAATCTGTTTATTTTGTTAAATTAATCAATACCTTTGCAAAGAAATATTTTAAAATAATTATTATATTAATCAATACATTTATGGATATAGAACAAATAAAGGTAGAAGTAATTGCCAAAGTTCAAAAAGAACTAGAATTACAAGAAAACAAAACGACTGGTTTTGGACTAGACAAATTAAATTATTTACAGGAGTATTTGTCGAAATTTGATGATTTTTCTCATAAAGTTGTTGACATACTTAACGAGGTTTTACAAAGCCATAACGTAAATTTCAATTATGAAGAAAAAAGCTCCTTTATTGCATATATCAAACCAACTATTGAAGACCTATTAAAAAAGTATATTATTAATTAATAATTTTGTAGAATAAAATTCATACTTATGAGCAACGAGATAACCCGAAATAATCTGATAGATAAAATATCAGAATTATTGAAAACCGCACGTAATTCTGTTATTTCAACTGTAAACCAAACAATAGTTTTTACATACTATGAAATAGGCAGAATGATTGTTGAAGAAGAACAAAACGGAAAAGAAAAAGCAGATTATGGAAAACAACTTATTTCAGATATTTCAAAAAAGTTGACTAATGATTTTGGGAGAGGATTTTCTTCGACTAACATTAAGCAAATGAGAAGTTTCTATCTAATATATTCAAAAGGTCAGACACTGTCTGACGAATTCAAGCTAAGTTGGTCTCACTATCTAAAACTAATGAGAATTGAAGATGCAAACGAACGTAAGTTTTATGAAATTGAATCTTATAAAAACAATTGGAGTTTGCGTGAATTACAACGACAATATGATTCTGCTTTATATACTCGCCTTGCATTAAGTCGCGATAAAGATAAAATACTGGAATTATCTACAAAAGGACAAATTTTGGAACAGCCTAAAGATGCAGTAAAAGACCCTTATGTTTTAGAGTTTCTTGGTTTAGAAGAAAAAGCTGAATATTCAGAAAGCGAATTAGAACAAAAATTGATTGATAAACTCGGACATTTTCTTCTCGAATTAGGAACAGGGTTTACATTTGTAGCCCGACAAAAACGTATTACGTTTGAAGAAAAACATTTTAGAATAGATTTGGTATTCTACAACCGTATTCTCAAATGCTTTGTTCTTATTGATTTGAAAATAGGAGAATTAAAGCACCAAGATATTGGACAAATGCAGATGTATGTTAATTATTACGACAGAGAGATGAGATTGCAAGACGAAAATAAAACGATTGGAATAATTCTTTGTCAAGATAAAAATGAAGCAATAGTTAGATATACTTTGCCTGAAAATAATGAACAGATTTTTGCAAGTCAATATTTAACCGTATTGCCAAGTAAGGAAGATCTGAAACAGTTATTGGAAAGTAATGAGTAAAAACATTCTAAAGCACTCATTTTCATTCATATTTTAAATGACGTATTTTTTCCTTTTTCCCTTTTTAATACCCCTAAATATTTCGGTCATATCAAAAGTGTGTATAATACCGATAATTTAATATTACTTTATACAGTTTGAATTTTACATCTCAAAATCCAAAAAAAATCCTTAAATTGAGAAACAGAAAAATTTCACCACATCCCCTCCGCCCAAGTAACCTATTCCTTCAAACGCCCCCTCCACCATACAAGTTGGAAACTAAAAATCCAACTTAGATATACTTAATATACTTCCACTTAAAATAATTGATTGTTGAAGAACGCTAAAGCATATTATTCTATTTAATAAAATTACCACATTTATTTCAAATAAAAATCGTATCTTTGCAAATATAAAAACCTGACAACATGTACAAACCACTTGAAATAGACAGAGAAAATTTAACCATTATGGGAGTTAAATTTCCTGATTTGGAAACACTCAATAGTGTAGCTTATGCAATTGGTTCAAATATGTATGAAGGTTTTGAACCTACAGAAAAATTAATCCGATTATATTTATCTCTCAAAACAAAAAAAATGAATAATTCGGAATTAATTAAGGAATTACAGGAAGCTGTAGATGCTCTTAATTCAATAAAGAGTGGTAAAGGTAAAGCACGTCCAGCAAGAGAATTACTTGATGAAATATAAGTTAAAATGTAATACATGCAGCTAAATAGAAAAAACGAATTTTCAGATATTGTTTTATTAATAAAACAAGCACGGTACAATGCAATTAAATCAGTAAATACAGAATTGATAGATTTATATTGGAATGTTGGACAGTATATTCATGAACGCATAAATAATTCTGATTGGGGAGAGTCGGTTGTAAAAGAATTGGCTGATTATCTTTCAAAGAATGAACCCGATTTAAAAGGATTTTCGGATAAAAACCTTTGGAGAATGAAGCAATTCTACGAAACATATAAAGATGAGCCAAAACTCTCAACAGTGTTGAGAGAAATTAGTTGGTCACATAATTTAGCTATCTTTTCAAGATGTAAAACAATGGAAGAAAGGGAGTTCTATTTGAATATTGCTCAAAAAGAATCATACAGTTTCAGAGAATTAGACCGTCAAATATCAGCAGGACTTTTTGAGAGGACTATGATAGGAAATACAAAACTCTCAACAGTGTTGAGAGAAATTTACCAAGATGAAATAACTAATACATTTAAAGATAGTTATGTTTTTGAATTTCTCGGATTACCCGAATCGCATGCAGAAAAAGAATTACAAAAAGGATTAATCTTACAACTAAAAAAATTCATTCTTGAAATAGGAAAAGATTTCCTTTTTATTAGTGAAGAATATCGTATTCAAGTGGGCAATACTGACTTTTTTATAGATTTATTATTTTACCATAGAGGACTGCAGTGTTTAGTCGCATTTGAATTAAAAGCAGAAAAATTTAAGCCTGAACATTTAGGACAATTGAATTTTTATTTGGAAGCATTGGATAGAGATGTGAAAAAACCTAACGAAAATCCAAGCATAGGAATATTATTGTGTAAAGACAAAGATAATGAAGTGGTTGAATATGCTTTAAGTAGAAGTTTGTCTCCAACAATGGTCTCTGAATATAAAATGCAGTTACCAGACAAGAAGTTATTGCAAAAGAAAATACATGAATTATTTGAGGAACAAAAATATCTCTAAATTGAAAATAATTAAAATTTCACCACTTCCCCTCCGCCCAAGTTACCTATTCCTACAAACGCCCCCCTCAACATTCCAAGTTGGAAACTAAAAAGATACTGTCCCAAAAAGTGTGTAAAGTTCAAAAAATTATAATTTTGTAATACTAACTAAAAACATTATTATCTTTGCAAAAGAAATATTGTTACAAAGAATAAATTATGAAAGCACAAACACTAACCAAAGAAACAAGTGATAAGATAAGCTTTATTTCGTTTATCATTCCAAAATTTGCTTCGGGTTATAAAATGGATATTCAGGAAGCATATTTATATCTAAAAAAATATGGAGGAATAGACTACCTGAATCAATGTTGGTGGGCATTACATACAGATAACCCATATTGGGCAATAAAAGATATAGCACAAGTTTGCCGTAATAATGGAGGATATTTATAATGATTGTATATCACGGCAGTTATACGAAAATCACAAAAATTGATTTGTCGAAATGTGAACCGAGAAAAGATTTTGGGAAAGGGTTTTATGTGACAAATATACAAGCGCAGGCAGAAATTTGGGCAGAACGTATCGGCAAAAAATATAATCAACAAGGAGTTGTTACGGAATTTATATTTTACGAAAATGCTTTTATAGATGGCGTTTATAAAGTTTTACGTTTTGATAAATATGATGAACAATGGCTTGATTTTGTAACATCGAATAGAAGATTGGATTCTCCAATTCCCGCTCACGATTATGATATTGTTGAGGGACCTATTGCAGATGATAGGATTTCCCGTGAAATTGACAATTATATTTCAGGAAAAATTTCTCGTGAAAAGTTTTTAAATATGTTGCGAAGAGAAGAAGCAACACATCAAATTTGTTTTTGTACTGCCGATTCTTTATTAATGCTTGAATTAAAGGATAAAAACTCGGATATTGGTTATGAAATTTCTGAAATAGGAGAATCATTGCTCAAAGAATTAGTAATAGGACAAGGTATTGACGAAGAACAAGCTGCCGATTTGTTTTATTCATCAAATACTTTTGGAAAACTTGCAGATATATCAACAGAACTTTATAAAAAGTCATGGCAAGAAATTTACGAAATGCTGAAATTGGAATTTTCCTATTTAAAATAAATTTCCCACTTTTCATCAAAATAACTATCTTTGCATCTTCATTTTTTAACAAGAATGCAAAGAATAAATATTAAACATAAATTTCCGGCAATATTACTTATAGCTATCTTTCTCAGCTATTTTACCGGAACAAATATGTTCTATCATACGCATATTATTAATGATAATATTTATTCTCACTCGCATCCTTTTGATAAATCTGAACATGAACATAGCACACAAACTTTAATTGGTATTGAACTTCTTTCAAATTATTCTGTGGAAGAAATTAATTTAATACCTTTTGAAGAATATACGCAATTTTTATTGTCAAATCTTTGTTTTGCTGATGTTTCTGATAAACTTTGTTTAGATAATCACTGGCAAAGTTTTACAATTCGCCCTCCTCCGGAAAATTCCTTGTCCTAATTTTTACAACATATCAGCACAATCTTGCACGCTGATTACACAGATTTTAACTGATAATCGCAGATTTTTATTGCAATTATTTTTAATTATTTCTCTGTGCAAATCCGTAAAATCCGTGTCATCTGTGTGCCAAAACATTAAACAAAAATTAATAAAAAATCATAAGATGAAAAAAATATTCACAACAATCATATTAATAATAAACTCTTTAATTCTTTTTTCTCAAAAATCGGACGCGGTTCTCATTGGCCATGTGCTTGATAGAGAAACGCAAGAACACCTGCCTTTTGTTTCGATTGCTATAAAAGACACTAATATAGGAACTGTATCGGATGAAACAGGACATTTTTATTTGCCAAATGTTCCCGAAGGAAAACATATTATTTTGGCTTCTTATATGGGTTATGAGGTCGAAGAAATAGAAATAATGGCTAAAAGGAATACTGTTACCGAAGTCAATTTTGAAATTCGCAGAAATACTATTGTACTCGATGAGGTTGTAGTGTCGGCAAATCGTACCGCTACTTCTCGTCGTGAAGCGCCAACATTGGTAAATGTTATGACTCCAAAAGTTTTTGAAAATACTAATTCTTGCAATTTGGGACAGGCGCTAAATTATCAATCGGGATTACGAGTTGAAACTAATTGCCAAAACTGTGGATTTCAGCAAGTTCGCATAAATGGACTTGAGGGGCATTACTCACAGATTTTAATCGACAGCCGTCCCGTTGTTGGTTCTTTGGCTGGTGTTTACGGCATCGAACAAATTCCGACAAACATGATAGAGCGTATTGAAGTCATTCGAGGTGGCGGTTCAGCCCTCTTCGGCGCCAGTGCAATCGGCGGAATCATCAATATTATTACAAAAGAGCCAACTGTCAACACTTTCACTGTTTCAAATAATACAAGTTTAATTGGAGGAAAGGCTTGGGATAATAATACCACAATCAACGCATCTATGGTTTCTCGCAATCATCGCGCCGGCGGTTACGTTTTTGGCACTGTTCGCAACAGACAAGAGTTTGATGCTAATAACGACGGTTACTCGGAAATAGGACGATTGAAAGGCTCAACCGTTGGTTTACATTCTTATTATCTAATCAGCACAAAATCTAAAATTAGTCTGGAATACCATTACACTAACGAATATAGACGTGGCGGCGATAGTATTGATTTGAAACCGCACGAGGTTAATGTCGCTGAAATGGTTGAACATGATATTCATAGCGGAAACATCAAATATGATTTTTTATCGAAGGATGAAAAGCACAGAGTTTCACTGTATTCATCAATCCAAAACGTTGGTAGAGATAGCTATTACGGCACAGGAAAAGACCCGAATGCTTACGGAAAAACTTCTGAATTGGTTTGGGTAACCGGAGGACAATACAGCGTATCTTTTAATAAGTTTCTTTTTATGCCGGCACAATTGATGACAGGTATCGAATACACATACAACACTTTACACGATGAAATGTTGGGTTACAATCGTATTATAAATCAAAATATTAATATTGTCGGCGCTTTCTTGCAAAATGAATGGAAAAACAAAACTCTCAGCATTTTAATTGGCGCCAGATTAGATAAACACAATTTGATTAACAATGTGATTTTCAGTCCGCGCGTAAATGTTCGTTATACACCAATCGAATTAATTTCGTTACGCGCAAGTTATTCATCCGGCTTTAGAGCGCCTCAAGCTTTCGACGAAGATCTTCACATTACTGCTGTTGGCGGCGGAGTAAGTTTAATTCAGTTAAGTCCTGATTTACGTCCCGAATATTCTCATAGCATCAGCGGCTCTGCTGATTTCAGAAAAACTTTTAATAGAACTAAAGTAGAACTTTTGGTAGAAGGATTTTATACAACGATCAATGATGTTTTCATTTTGCAAGAAATAGAAATTGATGAAAATGGCAATATTATTCTTGAACGACGCAATGGTTCCGGCGCTTTTGTCGGTGGAATAAATTCCGAGTTAAAGTGTTCATTCCCTTATAATATTGGAATGCAAATAGGATACACTTACCAACAAAGTCGATATAAAGAACCTGAGGTTTGGTCGGAGAATCCTGATTTAGAACCGCAAAAACGTATGTTTCGTACACCAGATCATTACGGGTTTCTAACTTTTGATTATACTTTAAGAGATAAATTTATTGTTGCGCTTTCAGGTACATACACCGGAAATATGCTCGTTCAGCATTTCGCCGGATATGTTGAAACTGACGAAGAAATAATTACTCCATCTTTCATTGATATGAATCTTAAATTATCTTACGACTTTGATTTAAGCGGAAGTGTTATTCTGCAACTTAGTGGCGGAGTGCAAAATATTTTCAACAGTTATCAAACAGATTTCGATTACGGGATGGATAGAGATGCCGGATTTATCTACGGTACGTCTTTACCAAGAACATATTTTTTGGGTGTTAAGATAAAGATGTAAAATTCATAGACTTAATTGCAGAGCAGAATTAACACAAAAAATACAAAGAATAATTAAAGTATTTAAGATGTTAATTCTGCAAATTCTGTCTATCAAGCTTTCTTTCCAACTTTCCAGCCCCAGATGGCGAAGAAAAGTATCACCAAATAACATGGTATCATTACTAAATAAGCCATTTGACGTGAAAATGCGCCGGCAAGGCCGCCATAGATTAGTGGAATTATTGCGCCGCCGGCAATTGCCATAATCAAAAATGCTGATGCGAGTTTTGTATGTTTGCCGAGACCTTCTAATGAGAGTGGCCAAATTGCAGGCCACATTATTGCATGCGCAAAACTTAGTAGAATAATGCAAATAATAGATGGTAAACCTTTTAAGAATATTGCAGCAAGCACTAACAAAATTGCTAAGCATGTTTGAAAAACCAATGCTTTTCGTTGATCAATATATTTTGGAATTAAAACAATAGCAAGTAAATAACCTATTGTTAAAGCAACAAGACTTGCTGTGCCAAAATATTTTGATTCTGCAACAGTATATCCAAGTTCTTGACCGTAAAGATTTAATGAATCGATGGCGATAACCTCAACACCGACATAGAAAAATAGTGCAATAACGCCTAAAATCATGTACGGATATTTGTAAATCGGTTTACTTTCGCTTTTAGCACTCTCTTCCTCTTCAACATTTATGTCGGGTAATTTGGAAAAAACAACCATAATTGCAAGAATGAGCAGGATTACAGCCATTACGATATATGGAACAATTACATTACGTGCGAGCTGGTCGAGCAATGCAGTTTTTTGAATAAGTTGGTCGGCGCTTAGAATGATTCCGCTTTGCTCAAGATTTTTAAAAGCATTAAGTTGTTCGGTAATATGAGAGGATCCGCCGAAGAGTAAACTTGTTAGCAGTAAGATACCTATCATTCCGGCAACTTTATTACAGATTCCCATAATGCTCATTCTTCGTGCTGCAGTATTTATCGGTCCAAGTATTGTAACATAAGGATTTGCTGCTGTTTGAAGTAAGGATAAGCCAATACCTTGAGTAAACAATGCAATTAAAAATATTATATAATTTCTACTTATTGCTGCCGGAATAAACAAGAGAGAACCTACCATCATAATAAGTAAGCCCAAGGAGATTCCTTTGGAATATCCGGTTTTCTTGAGAACATAAGAGGATGGGATTGCCGTAATAAAATACGCAATATAAAAAGCGAATGTTACCCACCAGGCTTGAAAATCTGAAAGCTCACAAGCCTCTTTCAAAAAGGGAATTAATACATTATTCAGCCAAGTAACAAAGCCGAAAATAAAAAACAAGATACCTATGATTGTCATGTAATAGGCGTTTTTATTGGTATTTTTCATCATGATATAATTTTAATTAGCATTACGACAAAATTATAGAATTACAAAATTAACATATTTGTTGGTTTTTGACATATTATATTTTCATATATTTTCTTTGATTAGGATATTTGACCCATTCTCCATTCTCCACTCTAAAAGTCCAAGCTAAACGAGATATGCCATCCTTTATCGGCTATTTTCCAGTCTTCTAATCCCCAACCGTAATCAACTCGAATAAAATAGCCGAATATTGATGCTCGCGCCCCGAAACCATAACCCATAACAAAGGGTTCTTTGTAAACCATAACATCGATAAGCATCGGATTGGCTTCATATTTATGATGAAATAAAGCATTCTCGTCACTATAAGGATGCAAGCCATTCCAAGCAGTGCCGATATCTGCGAAGCCAACTAATTGTATAGAGTTTAGAAATTTCGAGCGTACCGGTTGATTGGCAAAATATCTTACTACCGGCAACCTAAGTTCAGTATTAAGAACAATAAAATTAGGACCATTACGAGTGTTTTGTTTGAACCCACGCATATTTGTTGCTAATGTTTGATAAGCGTAATTTATTTGATCGCTAACTTGATTTTCGGAATTATATCTTGGTGAAATCCAATTATCTACACCGCCCATATAATAGATTAACCTATCAGTACCAAATGATGTACTTCCGGCAAGTCGCCATGCAAAAATCATTTGTCGGTGAATTCTTTGGTAATTCCTAAAATCGAAACCAAGAACTACTAAATTTCTGTTTTCTTTGATAACCATTTGACTGTATTCGCCGAAGATTTTAAATCGTGTACCAAGTAAAATATTCTGAGAAAGCTGATAAGTATTATCGAAAACCAATTCACCTTTTAGTCCTACCCAATTTGTATTTGGTATAGGATTGGCGATAGATTCAACATCATATAAATCTATAAACAAATTTTTATTATTACGCAAAATAGCAGTTCCACTAATATGCAAATAGTCTGTAAAGGGCCATGAAAGTTTTAACATAAACTCGTGTGTTCGGAGTTTCGCTGTTCCATTTGCATAATAATTAACATCAGTATTTCGATGGAAAATAAATTCTTTATCCAATCTTTTTTTCAAATTTGAAAATGAAAGTGCATACTCGTTATTAACAAAATCGTTCGACAAACTAAACCCGCCACGAATTTGGTAATCTTCCATCAAATCAGTTAATCCGGTACCCATTAACACATTAAAGCCAGAATAGAGGTAAATTGGATTTGTGCCGCCACTAAATTGTTGATAAGAATAATTCATCGATGAAAAATCCAATTGTGTGATCAAATCATTAATAAAAAATTCCACATAATAATTCTTCCATTTATCACGAGTTAATTCATCATTATCTTGAGATTGAGCAAAAATTTCTTCATTAGAAATAATTATCTGCTCCCAAATACTGTCCGGTGTATTCGGATCCATTTCTGAAACGTATTTTGTAGGTAAATCACGTCGTAGATCTTTGGTTAAAACATCCTTAAATTGTCGTCTTGGTTTTTTCTGTGAAACAGCACTTTGTAAAGACTCTGCTATATATTGTCTATCACGATAATATGTGTTTTCCAACTGTGTCTCAATATTTTCACCATCATCAAGGGTTGAGAATGTCGGCAAACTTTTTTTACTTATTAAGGATGTATTATAATTGTTAAGAATCTCAATCATAGTGTTACCATGAACATCATAATCCATTATATTACTATTATAATCTGTAATACTCTTCGTTTTTAGAAAATAATTATAATGCGTAATAGTATCAACAAAACTTATAATACTATCAAACTGACCGAGATACATGTTGTAGATACCGTTTTTATCAGATAGGTAAGTAATTAAGTTTTCATTAATTCTTTTAGACATGATTTCATCCGCGCTTTTTGTATTGGTAAGCTTTGTAACTTTTCGGGGAGAAAAAACATTCATTCTAAAAAGATCATTATTCGGATTTATGTTGGTAAGTTCGTTACTACGATTGGACGAAAAGAGAATGTCTCCTTTATTATTAAGAAAAATTGGATTGAAATCGTTGAAAACATCATTTGTAAGATTAACAGAAACACCGGAAACAATATTCCAAAGGAAAAGATCTGTTTGACTGTCTTTTACAGCTGAGAAGATAATATATGCTCCATCAAAGGAATAATCCATACCAAGAACTTTTTGGAATCCAAGACTTGAAAATTGTTGGTTTTGCAGGAATAACCAATTTTTTTTATTATCGTCTGAAATAGAGTAGAAGAATAATTTAACGCCACCTTTCTCTTGAACAGCAACAGCCAATATCGGTCGCGTCGGATGCCATGCTAAAACAGGAAAAGTATTGTCTTCCTTTGCGTTAGATCTGTATCCTGTTTTATAAACGCGGCGAAGTTGTCCACTCTCTAAGTCCTTAATGTATAGTTTCTTTAATCCTTTTTCATTAGTTGTATAAGTTAGATATTTACCGTTCGGACTGAAATTCACATTATCATATATAAGATGTTTTTTTCTTTTATTTGAAAGAAGAATATCTTGCGATTCAATGTCATCTTCCTCATAACCAATATAATATTCCTCGTAATATTTTCGCCATTCAGTTTCCAAGTCTTTGAACTGCAATCCTGTAACAGTAGTTATTGCTTCGTATGGACTATCTGACCTGCGCACATATCTAACAATTTCACGAATTGAGTTTTTCCCATATTTATCAGCAATAAATTTCCAAACCGAATGACCGATGATTACAGAATATTCTCCTTGAACATGTTTCAATTTTTTAATCTTTCCACTCTTGAAAATCTTTTTAAAATCATCATCCATTCTTGTATTCCAATTATCGGAATAGTAAGAAACAAGTCCGTCAATAAACCAGTCGCTTTCATTAATATCATCAGTAATGCTTACTCTATCGCGCATTCTGTCGCCTGATATTGCGTTTTGTATTGCAAGTTTACATGCACCAGCTTTAACTTGTCTCTCAAAATCTGTAATATCACCGTTGAAATACATAAACACCTTTCTGTCAATAATATGTGCGATTCCGCCGGTATTATAGTATGTATTTGCCAATGTTCCTATATTACTTTGTTTAAGATCATCAAGTGTGTTATAAAGAATAAATTGAATATTGCCGGGAATTTGAGTGTTAAAATCTTTTTCGAGTTGTGGCAAATATTCTTTTAAAATTTGATGAGTAAAAATCGCCAAATTTTGTCCGTTTTGATAAAAATAGATTTGATAATTTTCATGGTCGTAATAGTTCCATTTAAATTCTTTATACTGAACTTTCTTTTTACCGAAAGGCATGTCTAATCCGTTATAGAACTGCGCATTAGAATGGAATGAAACTAACATTAAAAAAATTAATGTCAATAAAAACTTCGTATAAAGATAATTTTTCTTCATTCTAATTATTACTGTAAACTTTAACTTGCAAATATAAAGTTTTTAATTTAGAAATTGGAAATAGTTGTTAAGTATCAAAATAATTTAATTATTTACCGCTTTGTAATTTTGCATTATCTTCCCAACTTCATTTATTTATCTTCCCCACTTTTTCTTTTCGCTTTCTTTTCAATTTTCTTTTCAACTTTTTTGATTGTTTCCAAATAAGCTTGTTCTACTGGAGAAAGTGTTTTTACTTGATATTTTCTATATTCTGCAAGTGCCTTTTCTACGGCTTCTTCGTGTGAAACAGTGCCCGCATTTTGTAAAACATGCTCTCCTGTCGAAACCAAAATATTGTCTAATTGACGGATATAATCTTCCATATACATTGGTTTACGTTTCAGTGCTTGGATTTCTGCAAAATCAAAATATCCGGAAACAAAGTTGTTCAAAATCTTTAACTCTTCTTCCGATAAGTAGTTCTTAGCAATAGAAATATCTTTTTGAGTTGGTTGGTCGCCTGAAAATGTAGTAAGTCCCATAAAAGCTTTGTCGCTATCGGCGCGGTTGAAAATTACTTCTGCAGCGGTATGACCATGTGCGGCATAGTGTAATTTGTTTTGAACGATTTTGAAAAATTGAATGGAAATAGACGACTTAGGATCATAATCCACACTTGTTGAATACAAGTCTAATACTTGGCGATACAATACTTTTTCAGATGAACGAATATCACGAATACGGTTTAAGAGTTCATGCCAATAACTTCCTCCACCGATATTTTTAAGTCGCTCATCGTCTATGGTGAAACCTTTGACAATATATTCTTTAAGCTGTTGTGTTGCCCAAATTCTGAATTGCGTGGCAATACGAGATTTTATGCGATATCCAAGAGAAATAATTAAGTCGAGGTTGTAAAACGTTGTTTCATAATTTTTTCCATCGGATGCAGTTGTTCGGAATTTCCGAACAACTGATTTTTCATCTAATTCCCCCTCTTCAAAAATATGTTTAATATGCTCGCTTACATTTGATTTACTTGATTGATACAATTCAACCAAATTTGCTTGTGTCAGCCAAACATTTTCATCTTCCAAGCGAACATTCAAAGAGATGCTATTCTCGGTGTTTTGATAAATTATTATTTCGCCCCTGTTCTCCATATTATGTTTCAATATTAATATTTTCCAAATTAACCAGAACTTCTCTTTATTTAACTAACTAAATATTCCTCGAAACTATCTCAGATATATCCAAAATGTTTGTTGTCTTATTATTCTTGTTAAATGTCTTCTTACATAATGGACAAGAGGTTACGACACAATCCGGATTGTTTTTTGTTAAAACGTTTAATGTTTGGCACGCAATTGCTGCGGCTTGTTCGGGATCTAATTCTGTGTTTGCTAAACTGCCGCCGCAACATAAGGCGTCGTCTTTCTCGTTTTCGCTCGACTGTAATGTTCCAAGCAAATCTAAAATAGCGCGCGGCTCTTTGTAGATGTTGCTGCCACGACTGATTTCGCACGGGTCATGATAGACAAAAGTTGTATCTTGCTTGCTTAATTTTATCAATCCTTTGTCAATTAATTCTTTGATATATTGTGTGTGATGAAGCACTTTTATATCTAAATTATATTCTTTAACAAAAGATTTGTAGCATATTGGACAAGATGTTACAAGAACTTCTGAACCCGAATCTTTAATAATTGTTGCGAGTTTGTCTTTTAAAATTTCTGCTTGCTCAAAAAATCCTTGTTGACGTAATGGTCTTCCACAACAAATATTTTTGTCTTCATCAATAAAGATAAATCTCTCGCCGGCTTTTTCAAAAATGTTTTTCATTGAATCGATAATTCCGGGAGTCAAATGTGTCATACAGCCTGCAAAATACAAAACGGGAGCTGATTCTTTATTGGCAGTATATTTTTTTGTGTCGATATATTCGTAAAACGGAATGTTTTCATTTCCTTGTTTGTAACGATAAATTTGTCGAATCATCGTGGTTTCAATGCCTACGGGACAGGCTTGCACGCATCTGTTACAGAACAAACAATTGTTGACAACGTGCCGGTTGAGCGACAAATCGCGAGCATCTCTGATAAAATAAACAGATTGAACGTTGTTAATCCCAGCATCTGTATTCAGTTGACAAACATCAATACATATTCCGCAACGCGAACAAGCATTGATTTCTGTATCTGTATATCCTGTATGCTTTTGAGATTCAACTATTCCCCATTTTCTTAAAAATACGAGTAAAACTTCTGTAAAGATGTGCATATATCGCGTAAACGGCATGAAAACGAAAAACAAACATAATGCTATGGAATACGCCCACCACAATGGCATGACGAATTTTTCAACAGGTAAAAATGCTAAAAGGTTTCCAAGAGATTGTGTTAAAAAGCCGCCGTTATGATGAATTGCTGCAGTTGAACTTTCAGCAAGGAGTCTGAATGGAAAAATACACCATAAAGAAATTAATGCAATCCTGTCGGAAGGAGTGTGCTTCGTTGTTTTCTTCATTCCCAAAAACTTGGAACGCATCCTTTTGAAAAAAGCTAAAAGCAATCCCGACAATACGAAACAAAGCAGTAAATCCATAAAGAAAGTAAATGTTTCTTTGAAAGGATAATCTCTTCCGTCTTCAAAAAATCTAAAGAAAATTGCGAGCCAAGGATTTACAAGTACGGAACCTTCGTAAACTTGAGCTTCAAAGTGTCCGACCAAAATCAGAATTAACCAGCCGAACGAAAGGCTGAGGTGCATATAACCAAGAATCGGATTTTTCTTAAAAATATTTCTGTGGAAGAGACATTCGCGAAACGCTTCCCAGATGGCAGCTAAGGTTTTAAACGAAATTATGTTTTTGCGAATATGTCTTTTTTGTTCTTTATCTAAATGATTTACCCATGCTATATACGCAATTGCCAAGTTTGTGAATAGTATAATCACTCCGAAAGCAAAAGGCACCACAAATGGGTTGTACATGTTTAAATTCATACGCTACAAATTTGTTTTAGAATTTAAAATTTTGCGCATTTTCATAATCATTGCGCGAGTATTAACATTTCGCGGACAAACCAAAGTGCATTTGCCGCAAAGCATACATTTTTCCAATTCCTTTGCTAATGTGTCGAACTGACCTCTACGAAATAATAGGTTGCATTTCAGTACATTGAAATCGGTATGTTGTTGTGCAGAACAAGTAGCAGCGCATCCGCCACAAGCAAAACAACGTTTGAAAGTAGGAATTTCGTTGGTAAACGCATCTTGCTTTTTCTGATCTAACTTGTCGAGATCTATCGTCCTGCTTGAGCTTAATGAATATCCGAATTTCATTTATTTCTTTTGTTAAGAGTTAAGATAATTGTTTATTTCTAAAGCAGCAGTGGCGGCGTCTTTCATAGTTTCCGGTATCGACATTTGTCGTTTCGATGTTCCTGCAACAAAAATTCCGTCTAAAGCGGTTAGATTATCGGCAATATGTTGGTTTTTACTTTTGATGTAATTGTAATTTCCGTTGATATTAAGTTGCTTGCCGATTTTTGCTGTACCTTCTGAAGCTTCCATTCCAACCATCAGAACTACTAAATCTGTGGTTAATCTGATTGGTCGCGAGAGCAAAGTATCTTCAGCTTTGATTTGAACTTGTCCGTCGAAAGTAGGGGATATCTCCGAAACTCTTCCTCTGATGAAAGTAATTCCATGTTCTTGTTGTGCTGTGCGATACAATTCTTCGTACGATTCGCCGAACATGCGCAAATCCATGTAGAAACAATAAACTTCGGTTTCGGGATACATTTCTTTAACTTCAATAGCTTGTTTTACAGCGCAAATGCAACAGTTCTTTGAACAAAAATGATTACCCACTTTTTCATCACGTGAGCCAACACATTGAATGAAAACAACTTTTTTAGGTTCGGCGTGTTCTACTTCCTTGCTTAATATTTTTTCAAGATCAACTGATGTGATAACATTGGGATATATTCCGTAGCCGTATTCTTCTTTTCGTGAAGCATCAAAAACATCAAAACCAGTTGATATCAACACTGTTCGTGCAGAATGTTTGATGTTGTTGCTATCTTCAATAATCCAATTATTTCCGTCTTTTTCAATATTCTTGATATCTGTGTTAATAGCAACTTCAACATTGTTTGTTTTCACATTTTCAAGCAATTGATTTAATAATTCTTCAGAAGAAGCGAAGTCGGGAAACAGTCTGTCCCAAAGCAAAAGTTTGCCGCCGATATTAGAATCTTTTTCAATGATAAGAACTTTCTTATCAAACTTGGAAAGTCGTGCAGCTGCTTCCATTCCGGCAGGACCGCCGCCAATTATTATTGTATCGAAATTATTCATATTCTGAGTTTTATACAATTAAATTTTGTGGTTTTTCGGGTGGAAATATTTTCTTGCCCGAAGCGCCGGTAAATTTTTCATTAGCATTATATTCGATGCCTATTTTATCTAATAAAGACTCGCATTGAACTTGATGTATTTGCAATCCGAGTTCCCATGGATTATATCCGAGAAGTATTCCGGCAAGTTCTTCGTAAGTAAGCACCGGAATGCCTTTGCCGTATTTATCGTAAGTTTTATTTTCAAGCTCCGCGATGGTATATTGCCATTTGTCGAGGAACATTGTGCAACCCGGACAGTTAGCAAGTATGAAATCAGGTTCGTAAGGCTCCATTGATTCAAACTTTTTGTGGGAATTACTTACCGAATAGCCTCTGTTTGCTTGAACGAGATAGTTTCTGAAACCGAATCCGCAGCAGTGACGTCTTTCGGGATAATCGATAACTTCGCCGCCCCAACTTTCAATCATTCCGGAGAGAACAACAGGAAATTCGGCGCCGCCTATTCCTCTGTCTGGAAAAACTTTGGCATAATGGCATCCGATATGTTCCACAGCTCTAAGAGGTTTTCCGGTTTCTTTGTTCACAAGCTGATATTTCATGTTTGTTTTCAGCTCGTTACGAAACTTATAGATTATATCGCAAGGATGAGCAATGTTTTTTGGAACATTAAACTCGCGTTTTGTGGCTTTGTAAAGGTCTTCGCGAGTCTTTTCGAGAAGTTCCGGAAAATGATGCCAGGTTTCGGTAATTTCAACAACTAATCCGAAAGATGTAATGCACGAAGGCACATAATTTTCGTAGCCGGCTTCAGTCATCAAAGAAAATAGTCTGCCGACAACGGCAGATGTTGTTTCAAAAGGAATTATATCGGCATGATAACCAATACCGGTGCAAGTATGTTGGTTTGCGACATCGCAGACATCTTTTCCAAGCTCATCTCTCATCATTTTGACGAAAGCAGTTTCAGAACCCGGGAAAAAAGTTTGTCTGATACAACTTCTTGCGTAGAAATAGTTGTCATCGGCTATTTCCTTTTGATAATCATTCCATTTATTTTTATACATTTTTATTCGTTTTGTCTCATGCTGCACTTCGCTTGCATGGGGTTATTTCCCCGAGTTTCGCTTGCACGGGGTTATTAATATTTGACGCCTGCGGCGTCGGGTTAATTTTCAACTTTCAACTTTCAATTTTCAACTCTTATCGGGTGTGTTCGCCAGAATCTGTTGTGTAAACTTTAATCATATAATCGTAATCTGCATTGGCTTGAAAGTCTTTTGCTTTTTCTGATGAAAATTCTTCGATTTGCTCATAGAGTTTGTTGCCGCCGGTGACTTTAAAAATACTTTGAATTTCGTTGAGTGTGTCGTTGCTGATTTTTCTGAGAGCTCCTGCTGTTTCTTTATGATAAACGGCGCCCATCTTAGCGCTCACATCGTCGATATTATTTATAAACCAGCGCCATACCGGTCCTTGTTCTGGATGTAAGTCGGGATCAACAATATCCGGATGAACGCAATAACCTGCATTGATAATATGCTCACCAACAGTACGCTTGATAGCTAATTGTTGACGACCTTTCTCGCTATTTACGAAATATCCCATTTCTTGAGAAATCTTTCTAAGAACAGTGATGAGCATTCCCGGAACATTGCCTCGCGGACAACGAGTTTTGCACGACATACACTGACCGCAATACCAGATAGTTTCACTTTTCAGCAATTCTTCAATTTCATCAAAGTTATTGGATTGCACAATATTGCAAATAGTTCGAGGGTCATATTTGTAAAATTCGGCAGCAGGACAAATAGCAGTGCATACGCCGCAGTTCATGCAAGCCGTAAGCGCCTCTTTATACCGAATATCATTGTTTAATTTTTCAAAAATGACATTTTTCATGCTGCAAATATAGTAAAATAGTTGAATGTTGAGGATTATTTGACTTCCCAAAATCTCTCTTGATAGGACTTTTTGTATATCTCAGAATTAAATAAGGAAAATATATCGAATTGCTTTCGTGGATATAAATAAAATTTAATTCTCATATTTATCGTTATATTTGCAAACGAAAAAATTTTCTATGAGAAAAATTCAAATGGTGGACTTAGCAAGTCAATACCAAAAAATCAAAACAGAGATTGATGAGGCAGTTTTAAATGTTGTCTCTTCTACAGCTTATATCAACGGTCCGGAAGTGCAAGCTTTTGCAACGGAGTTACAAGATTACCTTAATGTTAAGCACGTAATTCCATGTGCAAACGGAACAGATGCTTTGCAAGTTGCAATGATGGCGCTTGAGCTTAAACCCGGCGATGAGGTAATAACTACTACATTCACATTTATTGCAACAGCTGAAGTCATTGCGCTGCTCGGACTTACTCCTGTGCTCGTCGATGTTCTCCCCGATACAATGAATATTGATCCAAATAAGTTGAAAGCAGCTATTACACCAAAAACAAAAGCTATAGTTCCTGTTCATCTTTTCGGACAGTGCGCTGATATGGAAGAAATCCTGAAAATCGCTGAAGAACACAAGCTTTACGTTATTGAAGATACTTGTCAAGCTCTCGGAGCAGAATACAAATTCTCTGACGGAACAGTAAAAAAAGCCGGTACAATGGGAAATGCAGGAGCTGTGTCTTTCTTCCCATCAAAAAATCTTGGATGCTATGGCGATGGCGGAGCAATTTTTACTAATGATGATGAGCTTGCTGCACGACTGAAAGTTGTTGTTAATCACGGAATGACTGTTAGATATATTCACGATTATGTTGGTGTAAATTCACGTTTGGATTCTATTCAAGCTGCAATTTTAAGAATTAAATTGCGCCGATTAGACGAATATAATAAGGCGAGAAAAATCGCTGCCGAGAAATATAATAAGGCTTTTGCGAAATGTGATAAACTTGTAACGCCGTATATTTCTCCAAATTCAACACATATATTTCATCAATATACATTGATTACAAAAGATATTGACAGGGATGCTTTGTTGAAGTATATCAATGAGAAAGGTATTCCAGCGGCAATATATTACCCTATTCCGCTCCATCATCAAAAAGCGTATTTGGATGAAAGATACAAAACCGGAATGTTTCCTGTTTCGGAAGAGCTTTGCAAAACTGTGATTTCTTTGCCGATGCACACAGAGCTTGATGATGAGCAAATTGAATTTATTACAAACAGTGTATTAGAGTTTATTGAAAAATGAAGATTTTAGTTACCGGCGGCACCGGATTTATTGGCTCGCACACCGTTGTTGAGCTTCAAGAAAAAGGTTTCGAGGTTGTCATTGCTGACGACCTGTCAAATTCGTTTATTGAAGTCGTTGATAATATCGAAAAAATTACCGGAGTAAAACCGATTTTCGAAAAAGTAGATTTGTCTATTGCAGAAGAAACCCGCAAACTCTTTGAAAAGCATAAAGATATCTTTGGTGTAATTCATTTTGCAGCTTCCAAAGCAGTTGGCGAATCGGTAAATAAACCCTTATTGTATTACAGAAATAATATCAATTCCTTGATAAATGTTTTAGAGCAGATGCAGGAACATGATATTAAAAATTTTGTATTTTCGTCGTCATGTACAGTTTATGGTCAACCGGATAAGTTGCCTGTTTCGGAAAATGCTCCATTAAAAAAAGCTTTGTCGCCTTACGGTAATACCAAGAAAATTTGTGAAGACATAATTGATGATGTTGCTGCAGCTTCAGAGATTAATGCTATAAAATTGAGATATTTTAATCCGATTGGCGCACACGAAAGTGCTCTTATTGGCGAATATCCACAAGGAATCCCAAATAATTTGATTCCGTACTTAACACAAACTGCAGCAGGTATCAGAGAATTTCTCAGTATTTACGGCAACGATTACAATACACCCGACGGCACGGGAATCCGCGATTACATTCATGTTGTTGACCTTGCTAAAGCTCACGTTATTGCTATTGAAAGAATGATAAATAACAAATGTCTTTCAAAAACAGAAATTTTTAATATCGGCACGGGAGTAGGATATTCCGTTTTAGATATTGTAAAATCTTTTGAGAAAGTAAATGAAATAAAGATAAACTACAAGATTGTTTCTCGCCGCGCCGGAGATATAGAAAAAGTTTGGGCTGATACAGCTTACGCTAATGATGAGCTTGGTTGGAAAGCTGAACGAACTCTTGACGATATGATGAGATCGGCTTGGAATTGGGAGACGAAATTGAGAATTGAGAATTGAGAATTGAGAATTGAGAATTGAATGAAGAATTAAAAAATTTGTAAATTTTGAAAATTTTGAAATTCTGTCTATAAACGCAAAAATTTAAATTACATATAAAATGAAAAAACTAATTAAATCAACAACATTAATCTTTGCAATAGTTGCATTGAATTGTTTTACAAGCTGTAATATTATTAACGGCAACGGTGATATAATTGAAATAGAAGAAAATTTTCAATCATTTAATAAAGTTGTTTCGGACGGATGCTTTGATGTATTTATTCATAATAGCGATACTTACAGCGCAACTGTTATTGCACCATCTAATATACAACCTTATGTCATTTTAAAAGTAAATGATAAAAAGCTTACTATTAGGAAGAAACAAAATATCAATTTTAACACAAATAAACCAATTGAGGTTCATGTATATTGTCAACAATTAGAAGGAGTGATCAATAATGGATCAGGAAATATTTCTGCTGATGATATATTGACTGAAAATTATATGGAAATTGTTGTTAATGGCTCTGGAGATTTAGAAATGGGAAATATTCCGGAATGTGAAAATATAAAAATTAAAGTTTCGGGTTCCGGCAAAATAAATATCCATCAAATCGACTTTTGCAAGTACTGTGATATTGTTGTCTCGGGTTCAGGAAGTTGCACTATTGGCAATATTTTAAACGAAGAATTAATGGTAAAAATCAGTGGTTCCGGCAAGGTAAATTTAGCTGGCGAAAATTACTATACAAATATTATAGTTTCGGGATCGGGTGATTATAGAGCGTATGATTTGCTTTCAAATATATATGATGCAAAAGTAAGTGGCTCAGGCACTTCACAAATTTCCGTTTCGGATAAATTAACAGCAAGAATTAATGGTAGCGGAAGTATTTATTATTATGGTTATCCGCAAATTGACTTCACAGGCGGAGGTAGTGGAAGATTAATCAGTATGAATTAATTTTATTAATTAAAAGTTACTATTTTTTAAAAAAGGTGTATATTTGTACTTTGGCTTTATTTTATATTAAAGCTTAATTTTATTATGTAAATATTTTATTATTAATTAATTATTAAATAAATGAAAAAATTATCTACTTTCTTTGTTTTATCAAAAAGATTTTTACCTGTCATTGTTTTCACAATTATCTTACAATCAGGTTTTTCATTAACAGCCCAAAATGCTGTTGATGGTGGAAAAAATTGGAATTCCATTAATGTTGGAGAAAAAACTCCTCAAACAAAACTAATCAGCTCGTCAGACGACAAAATAGTTGTCACAGTTGACATTAACGGTTTTTATGCCTCAACAGTAGAAACACCTAAAGGTGAGTCATCTATAATCAGTTTGCCAAAAATGGTTTCAATGTTAGAAGAGGGAAATCCCGACTTGCCACAATTTGCCATTCCAGTTGTAATTAGCGATAATGCAAATATGACTGTTCATGTTAAAGATGCACAATATATCGATTATGAAGGTTTCGAAATTGCTCCGTCAAAAGGAAATTTCTCACGTCAAATAGATCCCGAAAGTGTTCCTTATACTTATTCGAAAATTTATGAAACAAATGCTTTCTATCCTTATGAACAAGCAACATTAAATGAGCCTTATATTTTACGTGATTACCGTGGACAAAATATTATGATTACGCCTGTTGCGTACAATCCTGTTACAAAAACATTACGTGTTTATACTCATTTGACTATTGAAATGATTAAAGTAGGTACAGGTGGAGCAAATCAATTTGTAAGAATGAATGCAGAAATCAAATCTAATCGTGAAGTTCAAGATCTTTACAGCAGACATTTTATTAACTTTAATCAAGCACAAGGTCGATATACACCTATTGAAGAAGTAGGAAATATGTTGATTATTTGTTATGGTGATTATATGGAAGCAGCACAACCTCTTGTAGATTGGAAAAAAACTACAGGTCGTCCAACTGAGATTGTTAATGTTGCAGATTGCGGAACGACTGCTGATGCGATAAAAGCTTATGTAACGGAATATTATAACACAAATGGATTAACTTATTTATTGCTTATTGGCGACCATCAACATATTCCTGCAAAAAGTATGTCGGGTGGTTATTCAGATGCATTTTTTAGTTATATAACAGGAAATGATTCTTATAATGAATTTTTTGTTGGCCGCTTTTCTTGTGAAAGCACAACAGATGTTACCACAATGGTAAATCGTACAATTATTTACGAACGCGATCTTAATGAAACGGATACTTGGTTAAATAACGGAATGGGAGTTGCTGCTAATGAAGGAGCAGGAAACGGACACAATGGCGGTGAAGCCGACTATGTTCACATGAATTACATTCGCGATACCTTGTTGAACTTTACTTATGCAACGGTTCAACAAGATTATTCCGGAGGCTGTCCAGGGGTACCAAATACTTCATCAACACAATTGTCGCAACATTTCAACGATGGAGCAAGTATTGTAAATTATTGTAATCATGGCTCACAAAATAGTTGGTCGGTGGGAAATTACTCAAGTACTCATGTTAATGCACTAACAAATGTTCGTAAATGGCCTGTTATATGGTCTGTTGCTTGTGATAATGGTAAATTTACAAACGGAACTTGCTTTGCTGAAGCTTGGACTCGCGCAACACATAACGGAGAACCGACAGGTGCAGTCGGAACAATGATGTCTTGGATATCACAACCTTGGACTCCACCAATGACCGGACAAGATGAGATGGTTAATCTTTTAACTGAAAACTCCACTGCAGGAATCAAACGTACATTAGGTGGTACTTCAATTAACGGGAGTATGAAAATGTTGGATTTGCATGGTGGCTCCGGTAAAGAAACTCATGATACTTGGCTCCTTTTTGGAGATCCATCCTTAATGATGCGTACAGACATACCAACACAAATTGTAGCAACATATTTACCTGCAATGCTGGTTGGAATGGATCAACTGCAAGTGAACGCTGATGCTGAAGGAGCAACTGTTGCCCTAACAATGGATGGTGAAATTCTTGGAACAGCTTATGTTGAATCAGGTGTTGCAAACGTGACTTTCCCTGCATTGACAAATGTTGGTACTGTTACAATTTGTATTCAAGGATTTAATCGTATTACTCATTTAGGAGAAATTAATGTTGTTCCTGCTGAAGGACCTTTCTTAACACTATCAAGCACAATTATTAATGATGAACTCGGAAATCAAAATGGAGTAATTGATTATGGTGAATCAATCAATCTTGGAATGATAATAAAAAATGTTGGTGTAGAAGATGCAGAAAATATTACTGTGACTATCAGCACAGAATCACCTTATATTAATATTATCCAACCAACTGCAACATTAGAAATAGTTAATGCTGAAGATGAAGAGACAATAGAAAATGCTTTTGTATTCGAAGTTAATCCTAATGTTCCTTATAAATCTACAGCTATGTTTAACGTTTTAATAGAAAGTGACTCAGATGTTTGGGAAACAACAGCAAACTTTTATATCCATGCACCGGAATTGATATTAGGTAATAATATTAGCGGTACCAAAAACGGTCTTCTTAACCCGGGTGAAACAGTTCAACTTTCGACACAACTAAAAAATATCGGCGATAGCGAAATAAGAGATGTTGTTCTTAATATCTCTTCTCCAAATGAAGAAATATTAATTGATAGCCCAATTGTTCAGGTTCAACAACTTGACGGAGGTGCTACGACAAATGTTAACTTTAGCGTTACTATTGATGAAAATGCAGTGATTGGAAGTTCGGTAGTTATTTATATAAGTGTTGTTGGAATGGAAACAGAGTTTTACGCAACTGATAATACTTTTGATATTTTCATTGGAGACTTTACTCCTTATAATATGTCTAACACAACTATAGAAACTTGTGCAGCTTACTTCTATGATGCAGGAGGTCCAATTGGTAATTATGCTAATAATTCTAATATTACAACAACATTCCTTCCCGCAACTGAAGGTGCTGCAATTAAAGTTACATTCTTAGATTTTTCTACTGAGGCAAATTACGACTTTTTATATATTTATAATGGAAGTAGCGCTTCCGCTCCTCAAATAGGAAGATATTCAGGCACAACTTCCCCGGGAACAATCATTGCTTCTAACGATGAAGGAGCATTAACTTTTAGATTTACATCAGATTATTATGGAGACGCTCCAGGATGGAAAGCAGAAGTGACATGTTTTAATGTAGGAGATCTTAATGTAGAAACAACTTCAGCTTTTAATGAAGTTTGTTCAGGAATGTCTACAATATTGTTCGCAAATACCGAAGGAGGTAGCGGATCATATACTTATTCATGGTCACCTGCAGAAAGTTTGGATAATCCCAATTCAAGAAACCCAATAGCTACACCTAATGAAACAACAACATATACTGTTACTGTTAATGATGGTAGCTCTACAGAAACTTCTGAGATAACTATAAATGTTATCGAAGAAAATCAAACTATTAATTTAGGTGTACAACATTATATTTATAAAGAAAATGAAAGTTCTGTAACTCTTGATGCTACATCAGAAAACGCTTATGCATATTTGTGGTCTAATGGAGAAACAACACCTACAATTACTGTTAGTGCAGCCGATTTGGAAGTAGGAACGTATGAATATAGTGTTATGGCTTTTGAAATCAATGGTTGCGTGGCACGTGGTGAAACTATTGTTGTGGTTGAATTGTTGGTCGGAATAGAAGAAAAAGCAACAAATGAAGTAATTCTTTATCCAAACCCAAGTAATGGAAATATTCATATTGAATTAGGTGATGACTTTGTAAATGGTGCACAAATTATTATTTATAACTTAGTTGGAAAAGTTGTCGCTAATTCTAAAGTTAATAGTAAATCATGCGACTTGTCATTAAGTCATCTTAATAATGGCGTTTATGTTGTTACTATTCAAAATGATAACAATAGAGCAGTACAACGCATGATAATTCAAAAATAAAATCTTTAATTCAATACATTAATCAATAATTACAGAAATTATGACAAAATTAAAAGGTTCACAAACAGAAAAAAATCTGCTTATCGCTTTCGCAGGCGAATCTCAAGCAAGAAATAGGTATGAATTTTTTGCTAAGGTTGCAAAAAAAGAAGGTTATGAACAAATAAGCGGCATCTTTAATGAAACTGCTCTCCAAGAAAAAGAGCATGCTAAAAGATTATTCAAATTCCTTGAAGGCGGTCCGGTTGAAATGACTTACACTTTTCCGGCAGGTATTATCGGAACAACTAAAGAAAATCTTATAGAAGCAGCTGAAGGCGAATATGAAGAATGGACGGATATGTATCCTTCTTTCGCTGATAAAGCTGATGAAGAAGGCTTTTCAGAAATCGCTACTTGCTTTAGAATGATTGCTAAAGTTGAAGTTGAACACGAAAAAAGATACAGAGCTTTGCTGAAAAATCTTGAAGAAGAAAAAGTATTCGAAAAAGATGAAGATACTTATTGGATGTGCCGTAACTGCGGATATATCCATTTCGGAAA
>JAJDHA010000013.1 GCA_030265965.1 Odoribacter sp. OttesenSCG-928-L07 | reverse complement strand
ATGCTTAATGCTTCTTCTCCCATATTTAGAAATCCTTTCGATGAAGATAAATGACAACCTATGTAAAACATAAAAACTAATTGTGTTTAATTAATAATTTAGAAGTTCTAATCTTACCTCTATCACCTTGCAAAGATATCAAATAAAAACCATTTGGTAGATTTGATACATTTATCTGTTTCCCACAGTTAAACGTTTTAAGAACCTCTTTTCCTTGCAAATTATAAATGGTAACATTAACAATATTGTCATCTTTAATTAGAATAAAATCATTTACAGGGTTAGGATAGAAACCATAATCATCAGAAAAATCATTTTCAATTCCAACAAAACTATAAAAAGGCATAAAAGTAACCGTCCCTAAACTATTATCATCGTTGGAATGAAAGATTGTTTCTTCTATTTCATCTTCGGAATAGCAACTCCAATCATTGTTTACAGCAAAAATATCATTTGCCGTATTATTATAAAGATGGAAAGTTTGACCATTATTTCCATTCTCACTAAAATAATTCTTACCTATATTATAGTTATCCCCTTCGTCCAAACAGCCGAAATTTGCAGTAGCAGCTCCTTGCAATGTTATTCCCCAAAGATTTCCGGAGATAATATTTTCAGAAGCGAACATAAAGCTGGAAGTATTTGTAGAATAAAGATTTAGTCCACTTCCGCCCGACATAGGATCGTTTTCTATATTATTGTCTAAACATTCATTTCCAACAACTTTCATATAGATATCATTGCCAGTACCAGCTATTCCATATCTATTATTTTTCACGACATTATCTTTTATTACGGCATTAACTTTACCACCAGCTAAAGACGACACGGAAATTCCTCCGGCTTTTGGATACATTCCCTCAACAAAATTATTTACAATATAGATTGTATCCTCATCGCTTTGTCCGAGATTTATTTGCGGATAATTTCCGTTAGATGTATTATTATTAATGATTGAACAGCCGGAAATGTACGGCGCAGCGGAAGCATTTGCAGGACTTTGAATTGCTGATCTCTCATTATTTTCAAAAGTACAATTAATGATTTGCGGATTGCAATTACTCAAGGATATAGCTCCTGCTCCAATATCATAGTTATAATTATTGTGTTTGAATGAACTGTTTTCAATTATAACATTATCAACATCATATAGCTTTAATCCACCAGAATAAGTTAAATAAAGATTTTTGATAAAAGAATTATCCGCATCTTCTTTTAGAATTATTCCTGTAAAATAATTATCAGGTGTAGATGTATCAATTGAAGTAATATTTACAAATTCCGGCGGATTAACTTCTAAAATGCCTTCGCAAAGAATTGTAGTTAATTTTTCGCAAAGAATATTTGCATCAATATTAATGATTAATTTATCCGTTGATGAAATTGTAATATCAGCCATTAATTTGTAAGTATTATCACTTTTGAGTAATGCTCCATTTGAGATACTTACGATATCATCTAAGGTGTAATTATTGTTATTACCGGGAGTAACAAACGGTTCGGCAGCATTCAAGTTAAGTAAGGCAAAAATGAGCAGAACAAAGGAAATTTTAAACTTTAACATAAAACCAATTTTTAAACCGAATAACCTTTAACGCCAAGCTCTTGATAAGTTTTCTTTAGCGCTTCTTCGTCATCCGTAATTATTAACATTACATCATTTTCTTCAAGAATAGAGTTTCCGCGCGGAATAAAATAATGATTTCCGCGTTTGACCATAACCACCAAGGATTTCTCCGGAATTGGGATATTCATCAGTTGATTTCCAAAGCGCAAGCTATCTTCTGTTACAACAACTTCCGACATTGCTGATTTTACCTCATCGGAGAAATCAAACTCTACGCCGAACACACTTTTCTTCTTTACTTCTGCATCTTTGTGTGCCAGTCCGAGCAATTTTGCCGACGAAGCAACAGTTGTTCCTTGCACCAACATCGACAACAGTGTGATAAAGAAAACTATATTGAAAATATCTTGTGCATAAGGAATTTGTGCCACAACAGGATATGTTGCGAAGATAATCGGCACCGCTCCACGCAATCCGACCCACGAGACATAAAGTCGCGCCTTAAACGTAAGCTTTCGAAATGGCGCCAATGATAGAAATACTGAAAGCGGTCTTCCAAAAAGGATCATAAACACACCTATCAACAATGCCAAAACAGCAATTTGTCCTAAATCTTTTGTATTGACTAACAATCCAAGAACCAAGAACATCACTATTTGAAACAGCCATGTTAATCCGTCGTAAAATTTAATGATAGATTTTTTATGAACGAATTTTGAATTTCCAATAACCAACCCTCCTATATATACCGCGAGATAACCGTTGGCTCTCACCGCTTCGGTGAATGAGAATATAAAGAATGTTGTAACCATCATCAACACCATATATAATCCATCATTATTCAAATTGATTTTATTAATAATTTTGATCATTAATTTACCGAGGAGAAAACCTAATAATGCACCAACGACAAATTTATAAAAGAAACTTCCCACTATCGTCCATGCCCCAGGCGATTCAACTCCCGGCTGTAAAATTTGAATTAGAACCACTGTAAGTAGATATGCCATCGGGTCATTACTACCACTTTCAAGCTCGAGCAAAGGGCGAAGATTTTGTTTCAGTTTCACACTTTTAGACCTAAGAATCGCAAAGACAGTAGCCGAATCTGTTGATGACATTACTGCAGCAAGTAACAACGATTCAACAAAGTTAAGTGATATTCTGTTACTTATCGGAGTAAAATTAGTAATCCACCAAATGAAAGTTCCTGTAATTAAGGCTGTAAGCAAAACACCAAGAGTTGCGAGAACAACACCCTCCTTTGCAATCGGTTTGATTTCAGAGTATTTCGTGTCCATACCACCGGAAAACAAGATGATACAAAGCGCCATCATACCGATATTCTGCGCCATTTTTGCATCTACAAAATCTATAGCATTGCCGGCTCCTGCAAACATTCCAATTAAAAGGAAAAGCAATAAAACAGGAACACCGAATTTATACCCTGTTTTTGAAACTAAAATACTACAAAAGACTAATATTGACGCACCTAACAATATATAAACCGGAGTCATTTCCATACATCTGATTTTTAAAGTGCGAATTTACGAGTTTTTTAATTATAATCATAATTAATTTTTAATTTTGCAATGATTTTTAATTTCTTTTAAGAAAAAAAAACTTAAATCAAAAACAATGAATATAGCAATAATATTAGCGGGAGGCACAGGTTCAAGAATCGGTGAAAATTCACCTAAACAATTCATTAAAATTGCAGAAAAAAGTATAATTGAACATTCAATAAATGCTTTCGAAAAAAATGATAATGTTGATAAAATATCTATTGTTATTAACAAAGATTATCATGCTGAATGTAACGCTATTATCAAAGAAAACAATTACAAGAAGATTGATAAAATAATTAATGGCGGCAAAGAACGTTATGAGTCGAGTTTTAATGCAGTAAAAGCTTATGAAGACCTTGATGATTGTAATTTAATCTTTCATGATTCTGCGAGACCGTTAGTATCTCAACGGATTATTGATGAAACTGTTGCTGCGTTAAAAAATTATAATGCTGTATCTGTTGCAATTCCAACTACTGATACGATTTACAAGATTAACACAACAGAAAAGACACTCGAATCTGTACTTGACAGAAGTAAAATATTTTGCGCACAAACGCCACAAGCATTCAAAATATCAATCATTAGAGAAGCTTATAAATTATTTTTCGAAAGCTCTAACTTCGTCGCTACCGACGATTGTGGAATTGTATCAAGATTTCTTCCTAATGAAAAAATTTATATTGTAACAGGAGATATTAAAAACATGAAAATTACTTACAAAGAGGATATTGATATTGCAGAGAAATTATTATTAACAATATGACAGAATCATAACATTACAGAATTAACATATAAAATTTTACATATAAATTCTGTCATTCTGTCTATAAACCTTAAATTCAATGACCACCAACGAAAACAACATACAAATTTTCAACAGCATCGCAAAAACTTACGATAAGCTAAATCATTTTCTTTCCTTAAACATTGATAAACAATGGCGAAGCAAGGCTTTAAGTAAGTACATCAACAATTCCACAGTAAAAGTTTTGGATATTGCCTGCGGCACAGGAGATTTCGCAATAAAATGTGCTCAGTTGGGAGCGAGAGAAGTTATCGGAATTGATTTATCTCCCAGCATGCTTGAAATTGCAGAAAAGAAAATCAAAAATAAAAATCTCGATAGTATTATTCATGTTCAAGAGGGCGATTGCGCAAATCTAAATTTTGACGATAACACTTTTGACATTGTAACTATAGCCTTTGGCGTCAGGAATTTTGAGGATTTAGACAAAAGTTTAAAGGAGATACACAGAGTATTAAAAGATAACGGAAAGATAATAATTCTTGAATTTACTCTTCCGAGAAATGAGTTTATCAGAACTTTATATAACTTTTATATCAACAAAATTTTACCATTAATCGGGAAATTGATATCAGGCGATAAAAACGCATACATCTATTTACCAACAAGCATTGGCGAGTTTTTACAATACGAAGATTTTACTAATCATTTGGAACGATTCGGATTTAGAGATGTGTCATACAAATCTATGACGATGGGGATTGTATGTGGTTATTATGGAACGAGTGACGAGTGACGAGTGACGAGTGACAAGTGACGAGTGACGAGTGACAGGATTAATCCTGATGAAGCAAGTATGGATAGTCGCGGGTAAATTACCTTAAAATAAAAAATCTAATCTTCTTGTTATTATTTCCAAACTTCTTTAGCAAAGCATAATATAAAGCTAAAGCCGCAAAGGAAATCACCACCCCCAATAAATCGCTACCGCTAAGTTTTATTGTTAAAATTAAGACAGCAATTAATACTACAACGGGATAAAAATATGATAATAATGCCGCCGAAATTCCTGCAGTAGTTGTCATTCCTAATTCTACCTCTTGACCTAAGGATAATTCTGTGGGATTAATATCAGAATAATCTTCGTAGCCATTATTTGTTTTTACAGTAATAATTTTGGTTTCCGACTCAGTCATTCCACAAATCTTTTTTGCAGAGCAACTACCACATGCTGCATTTGCTTCAATTTCAACCTTAATATCATCGGAATTAATTTCGATAATTTTACCTTTATGCTTAATTATTTCACTCATTCTTCGAAAATCTTAACTGCTCTATTAAAAACTCCTGTCATATAAGATATTGCCATTCCGTAATTTGTGATTGGAATATTTTTTTCAATCGCATTTCTGAGTCTGCCTGCTAATTGTTTTTTTGTGAACATACAGCCGCCACATTGAATTACAAGCGCATAGTCTTCAATGTTTTCCGGAATTTCACCAAATCCGGAAATCACATTAAATTCCAAATCTTTTTTGGTAAACCCTCTCAACATTTTGGGAATTTTCACTCTTCCAATATCTTCACAAGTAGCTTGATGAGAGCAAGATTCTAAAATTAGGATTTTGTCTCCATCCTTTAATGTTGAAATCTTTGGCGTTCCTTTTAAATATTCTTCAAAATTACCTTTCATACGAGCAAGGATAATACTAAAACTTGTCAATGGAATATTTTCAGGGACTATTTCATCAACGAATTTAAACACTTGACTATCCGTAACTACCAATGCCGGTTTAATTTTATATTTATCAAGAACATCATTTAATTCTGTTTCTTTACAAACAATACTTATAGCATCATGGTCGAGAATATTTCTTATTGCTTGCACTTGCGGTAGAATAAGGCGACCTTCAGGAGCGGCGGAATCAATTGGAGTAACAAGAATAACCAAATCATTTTTATCTATGATTCCATAAAATAAATCATTTGAATTATATGAAGTTTCCGGGATAATTTTTAGAAGTTCAGCAACAAAATCATTTAAAACAGGTTCTTTGGAAGAGAAAAGCAAAACGTTTCTTCCTGTTTCCTTTTCAATTTTGTTTAAGATTTCTTTCGTTGGCGATTCGACATCTATTTTATTATATATCAGCACATACGGCAACTTTCTTGAATTAAAATCATTAATTAGATTTTTTTCCACCTCATCGAATTTTGAATCTGCAATTATCAAAATAGCAACATCAATTTGATCGAGAGCAGCATTTGTCTTTTTAATTCTTTTGATTCCAAGTTCGCCGCTATCATCAATTCCTGCTGTATCGATAACAACTACGGGACCGAAGCCATGAATTTCAAGAGATTTTTTCACCGGGTCTGTTGTTGTTCCGGGAATATCTGAAACAATAGCAACATCTTGACCTGTAATGGCATTAATGAAACTGCTTTTCCCATTATTTCTTCTACCGAAGATGCCTATATGTATTTTATTTTCTTTAGTTTTCAATGATATCTTTTATTTCTTTAACTAATGCCTGAGCTTTTTCTAATGTTTTTGCTTCGGAATAAATTCTCGCAATGGGCTCTGTATTAGATGTTCTAACGTGAACCCAAGAATCCTCAAAATCAATTTTTATTCCGTCAATTTCATTAAAATCTCCTGATTTGATTGAGTCTTTTATCATCTTTTTAATATTATTAAGATTGATTCCTTCTTGTAAATCGACTTTATCTTTCTCCATAAAATATTGCGGATATGATTTTTTAAGTTCCGACATTTTTTTATTCGATTCAACCAAATAAGATATTATCAATGCTATTCCGACCAATGCATCTCTGCCGTAATGTAGTTCAGGGAGGATTATTCCGCCGTTGCCTTCGCCTCCAACAACAGCATTGACTTCTTTCATCTTTTCAACGACATTGACTTCGCCGACTGCAGAAGCAAAATATTTACACCCAAATTGTTCTGTCAAATCTTTCAATGCTCTTGACGACGACAAATTTGAAACTGTGTTTCCGAGTTTGTTTTGCAAAATGAAATCAGCGCAAGCAACCAATGTATATTCTTCACCAAAATAATCTCCGTTTTCGCTCATTAAAGCCAAACGATCAACATCAGGATCTACTGCAATACCGAAATCACAATTTTTAGCAACGACAAGCTGCGAAAGGTCAACAAGATTTTTTTCTAAGGGTTCAGCAACATGAGCAAATTCACCGGTAATCATACAATTAAGCTCAAAAATATTTTCGGTTTTAATTCCTAATTGTTTCAACAAATAAGGTACAGCAAAACCACCGGTTGAATTTATTCCGTCAACAGCGATTTTCATTTCAGAATTTTTAATTTTATTTAAGTTCCGTTTAATATAAGGAAGCTCTAATATTTGTTTAACATGTAACTCTAAAACATCGGGTAAAAGTTCAACAATTCCAAAATCTTCGTATTTAACGTATTCAAATTCACTTTTATCAACAAGCGTTTTAATTCTTTTACCATCATTACCATCAATAAATTCGCCTTTTTCATTAAACAGCTTTAACGCATTCCAATTCATCGGGTTATGACTTGCTGAAATCATAATTCCACCATCTGTATTATAATAAGGTATAGCTATTTCAATTGTTGGAGTAGTAGTTAATCCGCAATCCATAACATTTACACCACACATTTTAAGAGTATTAATAATGAGATTTTGAACTGTATCTCCCGTAATACGGCCATCGCGACCAACAATAATTTTTGGTTTATCTTTTTTTTCTTTTAATGTTAAAGCGTAGGCAGATGTGTATTTAACAATGTCTAACGGAGATAGACAGTCTTCATTGACGCCGCCGATAGTACCTCTGATACCTGAAATTGATGAAATTAATGTCATAGTTTTTTTCCGCAAAATTAAAATATTTTTTTAAGATATGGTAATGTTTTATACTTTTCTGCAAATATATAGTAAAACATTATCTAATTTAAAATTTATCGAATATGAAAAAAATTCTTCTTTATTTAATCAGCATTTTTATTGTCTTAGCAGCGACAATAAATTATTCTTCCGCTCAGCACAACGAGTCGGATATTATTATTACCGAGATATTATATAATCCGCCCGGAACAGACACATTAGAATTTATTGAGTTTTATAATTCAGGCACAATTCCTTATAATCTTGACGGATATAAATTAACGGGACCTTTTACATTTACATTTGGTGACGTTTCAATACTTCCCGAGAGTTACTACGTATTGGCAAATGATTCTGCCGCGATGCGAAGGGCTTTCGGTGTTACTTGCGGTCAGTGGGGTTCGGGCAGTTTAACCAATACCAACAGAATGATTAGACTTGCCGATGCGCAACAGAATTTAATTGACAGCCTGCATTATTATAGCGCAGAACCCTGGCCCGCAATTAACAGTAGTAGAGGTGGCCCGTCTATCGAACTTAACAATATGTTTTCCGACAATTCAGATGGAAGTAATTGGAAGCTATCCACTAATTATGGTGTTGAATTAACCAATGGTGATATTCTTTATTGCTCGCCGGGCGCTCATAATCTTCCCTATTTACCACAAGCAGATTTTTCCACACAAACAAGAGTAAAACCGGCGGGCAGTAGCTTTAATTTTGAAAATAATTCTTTTGGAGATAATTTAACTTACAATTGGAGTTTCGAAGGAGGAAACCCTAATAGTTCAACTCAAGTAAATCCAACAATTACATATTCGAATCACGGCATCTATGATGTAAGTCTTAATATCCAAAACTCTGCAGGCACTGACAATATTACAAAGGAAAATTACATTGGTATTTTACGAACCGACTGCAACACTGTGGAAACATTTCCTTTTGAAGAAAGTTTTACGAGTAATCCTGAATGCTGGATAATACAAGCTGCGGCAAGCGGAGGAGGCTGGAGTTTATGTAATAATTTTGGTTTCGATGACAATAATTCTATCAAGTTTGATTGCACCTCCACTACTATTGATGAAACAAGCAAAATCATCACCCCAAAATTAGATTTATCAAACATAACAATGATAAACTTGAGCTTCGCGTATTATGCAGAAATAAGCAGCACAACACCAGTAATATTGAAGGTAAATGAATTATCTGAAAATCTCGACCTCATCGATTCACAAGAAATCGAACTAATCAATGAAAGCTGGAGCTTTTTTACTAAGGAATTGAACAACAATACTGCATATATCGTTGTATTTGCGACTAATAAGTCCGACAATAGCGCTATTTATATTGACAATTTTTTAATTAGCGACGCTCCGGCAAATTCATTTAAAGTTTCAGGCACAGTAAAAGATATTTTTGATGTTCCTGTAAATAATTTGATGATTAGTGCTACTTCCGGCATTATTACCCACACAAATCAAAATGGCTATTATGAATTATTTGTTGACAATTCATGGTCGGGAATAATTAAGGCTGAAAATCCGCAATATCTTTATACTCCTGAATATCATCAGATTTCAAATATTCAAGATAATATAGAAAACTTAAATTTCACAGCAGCAGCACTACCTTCAGGATGGATATTTAATAAGACTTCCGATTCACATTCATTTTGCATATTATATGATGCTTTCCCTACGAATAATCAGATTTCATTTGGCTCATGGATAGGAATATTCTATAAGGACAATAATGAAGAAGAAAAATGTTGCGGAGCTGCGTGGTATTCCGACAATGCAACACTTTGTTTAAATGCGTGGGCAGCAAATAGCATCACAGGAGATGAAGGTTTTATCGAAGGCGGAGAAATTATCTGGAAATTATTTGACCACACAAACTCAACAACTGATTATGTTATTGTTGAATATTTATCCGGTCCTACAACTTTCCAAATTGATGGAGTAAGTATAATAAATAATTTTTCACTTGATATTGCAACTCAAGAGTTAATAATTCCTGAAGGTTGGAGTGGAATTTCTTCGTATGTTATCCCAAGCAATCTACAATTAGAAAGTATTTTCTCAGAACATCTTAACAAAATTGTTGCAATAACCAACGATGATGGTGTTTACATTCCAAATGATCCAAACAGTACAGTCAGTAATTGGAATAGTGAAACAGGTTGGTTAATAAAAAGTAATGAAGATATTGTTGTAAACATTAATGGAAATCTAAATGACAATCTTGATATTAACTTGCCGGTCGGTTGGACCTTATTTCCTATTAAAACCAATCAACCTGTGGAAGTTACTCAATTATTTGACGGAATAACAAATAACATCGACATCATTAAAGGTTATGGATTCAATGATATATATATTCCAGGAATTACAAATAATTTTATTTTAGAACCAGGAAAAGCATACAAGATCCGTATGAATAGCGCGAGCACCATCACATTTATTCCATGTAAAAGCAGCATGATTCTACAAACCGAAAGTAATGATAATGAAATATATAATTCTATAACTAAAACATCTACTGATCATGTTTTTGTATTCATTGATAATACAACTTTAAAAGAAGGTGATCAAATTTTAGCGTTCACAAATGATAATCTTTGCGTTGGAATTGGTGAGGTTAATCACAAATACACTGCTATATTCAAAGTATTCGGCAACGATTTTACCACAGATATTATTGATGGCTTGCTTGAAAATGAAAAAATAAAATTCAAGTTAATTCGCGACAATAAAACGTATAACGTTAATATTCAATTTGCAACAAATACGATCAATTATGATTATTTTACAAATGACGGAATAAGTTATATTTCAAAAGTTAAAATAATCCCTGTAGGTATTTTAAACTATGATGAAACTATTTCATTCTATCCCAATCCGGCAAATGATATCATTAACATAGAATTAAATGGTAATACCGATGATAAACAAGAAATAAAAATCTATGATTTAACCGGAAAAATTGCCAAAAAAATTGCAGTAAGTTCTACAGATAAAATGCAGGTTTACATTGGAGATTTAGCAAATGGAATTTATTATATTAATTATGGAAAACATAATTTAAAGCTTGTAAAAATGTAAAAGAAAGTACACACTTATAGTTTAATTTTCTCTTCAAAAAAAATTATTCAAGTCAGTCCGTCGAGTATATCCCAATATGCTCGGCGGTTTTTATTTTATTGCCGGGAGAAAGTATTTATTCCAAGCAATTTCAGCTTGTTGTTCAAGCATTTTTTGCCCATTTTCAGTAATACAGTTTCTTTTAATTCCTTCTTGCAAAAAAGATGTTATTGATGGATTGTAAACCAAATCATAAAATAATGAATTTTCCTTGATGTTATCAAAAGGAAAGATATCATTCAAACTATCTTCTTTTCCTTTAGTTCCGCAAGGGGTTGCATTAATTACAATATTGTAATCAGCAAAATCTACCGCCATCAGATCTTTATATGTTATTATTTTATCATTATTAAGCATATTATTATTTTTTGCACTCTGAGACACGATCAAATAATCGACATTTAACAATTTAAGTGCATAAACAATCGCTGCTGCTGCTCCGCCAGAGCCAAGCACTAATGCTTTATAATGAAAATCTTTTTTTATTTTTGAAAATGTATTCTTAAACGCCAACCAATCTGTATTATAACCATACAGTTTTTTTTCATCATCAACAACAACACAATTTGTTGCTCCGATTTCCGCGACTTCCGGTGAAATATTATCTAATATTTCCAGAATACTTTTTTTGAATGGGATTGTTACATTAAAACCAACAAGGCCCTCATAATCTGTTATTAATTTCACAACATCATCATGATTATTAACATCAAATATTTTATAATCAATAAGAACATTCGATTCAGAGGCTAATTTTTGATAAATTTCAGGAGAGAGTGAATACGAGATATTTTTTCCGACGATACCGAAGAGTGACATTATGGTTTCGATTTATCTTTTATTAAATCAATGATAACAGGATCATATACAAAAGCATCAAATTGTCCGTTAAGTAACTCCGACAATTTAGCATCTATAATATCTAATGTGTTAAAAATTCGATAAGCTTCTTGCTTATTTCCTGTCATAAAGTGACATGCACAAAGCAAATATTTTGTCTGAGTTTTATCAGGTTCGTTCATATCTTCAAGTATTCTTTCAAGCATATCTATTGCAAGCTCAATTTTATTTTCTTGCATATAAAAAATAGATATATCCAAATAACACTCAAACAGATACTTATCATAATTTATCGCTTTAATATAATCTTCTTCTGCGAGAGAATTATTATTTAAACTTTGATTAACATAAGCTCTTAAAGAATAAAATTCACTAATTTGATCATTACAATCTATAGCTTTATTCACATAATCTTCAGCCAATTGAAACTGTTCAAATTTAAAATATGTACGTGCCAAAAAATAATATGCATATTCGCAAGTATTATCCAATTCGAGTGCTTTATTTTCGTATTTAATAGCATTTTCATGATCTTCAAGATAGAAGTAGCACTCACCGAGATAACTATAAATTGCCGCGTCGGAATCATCCAATTTTAATGCTTCAGAATAAATTAAAAGAGCTTTCTCATAATTACCTTCCAAGCAATAAAGGTTACCCAAGTTGAAATATGTTGCCATACTTTCAGGATTTAAGGCTAATGAATATTCAAATGCATCAATTGCATTAATATTCTCATTAGCGTTAACATACGAGCTTCCCAAAGCAAACCATGCTGCCGCTGAATTAGGATTGAAATTTTTGAGATAATCAGTTAAAACATCTATTGCATCATAAGTTTTGCACATATTCTCCCAGCAGAAGCACATTTCAAAGACAACAAAATCATTTTGCGGATCATCGAATAAGAATTTTTTAAAATGATTTAGTGCTTTGTGACAGTTATTTGTTGCAAGAAAATATTTTCCTGCTGAATAATGAAAGTCAGCATTTTCAGGGTAATATTTTAAAGCTAATGACAATGCATAATGCAGCATTGGCAACTTGTTGTTTTCAAGGCAAAATTTAATAATAAACTCAAACTCTTCCTCTAACCAATAATACTCTTGTTTAGTATTATAGGCTGAAAAGAATTGTTTGATAAGAAGCCTATTTAATTCGGCATCAAGATTATCTTCCTTTTTTAACATTAGCTTTTATATAAAGTATCGCAGTATTTGGTTGAGCATTAGAAATAATGGATACACTTTTATTTTGGAATCCATACATTCCTTTTGAGTCGAAAGTAATATCTATATAGTTTTCTTCGCCGGGTTTAATCGGCTCTTTGGGGAAACTTGCAACAGTACAACCACAACCTGCTTTTGCACTGAATATTAGCAAATCTGACTTTCCTTCATTTTTAAATTTAAAAGAATATCTGATACTTTCTCCTTGTGATACATCGCCAAAATCGTGCGTTGTTTTCACAAACTCAATTTTGGGTAATTTACTCATATCTGTTTCACCAGAAGCAGTTATCGGATTTTGGATCAATGCTCCGGAAACTTTTTTATCGTTTTTGCATGACACACATAAAACGAGAAGAAAAAAAGAAATTGTTATTATTACTTTGTTATTCATAAACATATATAATTTTATTTATTGATTAAACCTCTTCCGGTTTTATTAACCTTGCCGGATTTCAACAAATCGTTATAAATTGAATCTAATACGCCATTTACGAAATAATTACTTTTTGGAGTGCTAAAAATTTTCGCAATATCAATATATTCATTTAATGTAACTCTTGCAGGTATTGACGGAAAATTAAGTATCTCTGTAATAGCCATAATGATTATTAAGACATCCATAGCAGAGATTCTTTCAGGATCCCAATTTTTTGTAAAATCATTAACAATCTGCGTGTACTCATTTCTATGAATGATAACTTTAGAAAACAATGTAATTGCAAAATCTTTATCAAAATCATTTGCAGATTCTTCTCCATCATTATGCATTTGTTGCAATGTACAAAATTCATCATACGATAGTTTATAATCTTCAATAAACTTTGTTATAAAAAAGTTCATCATACAAAAATCAGTATACCAATAAATGCTTTTTGTTTCATAAAAATCGATGAAAAAATCATCTTCATAAACAAAATCATTATAAAGGCAGACTAAAATAGCTTTATCATTTTCATAACTACTTTCAGAATTAAGATATTGCTTATATTGTTCTGAATTTTCAAAATTATAAGCAAGTCTTCTAAACGCTTCAAGGTTTTCAATCCACGAAACTTTATAATAATTGATTAATCGTTGAATATCTCTATTATCTTTCCATTGAGAAATAATTTTATTTTCAACAAACTTATAGTTAGGGTTCAAATCTTGTTCTGTAGGTAGAAATTTTCTTGTTCTATCGTCCAATTTTTGTGAAATAAGATTTGCAAGTTCTTCGGCAATTGAAATTTGCCACACAAACAGTTCTTTCGTTTTTCCTATACTATTGAGAAGTTCTTTCTCTCCATTCATCAAATTATCATTTTCAGAAAAAACGAAAGCGTAAAGCGCTTGCAAAACTTTTATTCTGAGCTGTCTTCTATTTAGCATAATATTTCAAATAACTAAGTGCAAAAGTACATTTTTTTATTGTAACCAAGAGAATAAATTTGGGCTTTTTTTAATTTTTGTTTTTTTGATAAAAATATACTCAAATATTCGTCAAGAATTGTAACTTTGCAGTTGCAATTAAAATTTTTAAGATGATGGAAGAATTGAATAAAACAGAAGTGACGGATAACTCGAGGAGCGAAGATGTTTTGTCTATTCCTTTGAGAGCAGGTAGAAGAACATATTTTTTTGATCTCAAAAAAACGAAAAACGATAATTATTATTTGATAATTACAGAAAGTCAAAGAAAATTTGATGACTCACAAATCAAAAACACTTTCCAAAAACAAAAAATTTATATTTATAAAAACAATTTGTTGGATTTTGCAAAAGCTTTCGAAGCAATTATGGATTATGCAAAAAAGAACATCAACCTTGAGGAAGATGAATTTAATAATGAACATTCAAATAAACCTTCTAATATTTCTGATGAATACTTCTTAAAAGAAATTGGTTTTGAAGAAACAGACAACAATTAATCTTTCCCAAATTTTTAATTAATTATTTTATATGACAAAAGTTATTGCAGTAGCCAATCAAAAAGGAGGTGTGGGAAAAACAACAACAGTTGTTAATTTGGCAAGTAGTTTGGCTGTGCTCGAATATAAAAGTTTGATAATTGATGCTGACCCGCAAGCTAATGCTACGGTAGGAATTGGTTATGATCCGCGAAATATAGACAAAAGCATTTACGAATGTTTGCTTAGCGAGATAGAACCTCAAGATGCTATTATTCAAACCGAAACTCCAAATTTAGATATTTTACCATCAAATATTAACCTTGTTGGTGCAGAAATTGAACTGATTAATGTTTCGGATAGAGAATACAAAATGAAAAACATTATAGATAAAGTTAAAAACAATTATGACTTTGTTTTAATCGACTGTTCCCCATCACTTGGACTAATAACTGTTAATGCTTTAACTGCTGCCGACTCTGTTATCATTCCTGTTCAAGCGGAGTTTTTTGCTCTTGAAGGCTTGGGTAAACTACTAAACACCATAAAGATAATTCAGTCGAGGCTCAACACATCGCTTACTATTGAAGGTATCTTAGTTACAATGTATGACAAACGTGAGGTTGTTAGAAGAAATGTTCTTGAAGAAGTAAAAACGCACTTTCAACAGCTGGTTTTCGATACCATTATTAATAGGAATATTAAGTTGGTGGAGGCGCCGAGTTTCGGAAGAACAATCATTATGCATGATGCAACAAGTACCGGCGCTATTAACTATCTAAATCTTGCGAGAGAAATTTTAACGAAAAATAATTTAGTATCTAAAGAAGCATAAATAAATGGCAAATTCAAATAAAAAAGCTTTAGGAAGAGGCTTAGGAGCAATTTTGGAAAATCCTAATACCGACATAACTACAAAAGATATGTCGGGAAACCTCGTAGTTGGAGCAATATCAGAAATAGAAATTTCATTAATTGAAACTAATCCTTTTCAACCAAGGACGGAATTTGAAGAGACTGCACTTGCTGAATTGGTTAACTCCATTAAAGAACATGGAGTAATACAACCTGTTACAGTTAGAAAAATCGGCAACGACAAATATCAACTTATCTCTGGAGGAAGAAGATACAAAGCAGCGACAATCCTTAAACTCGCAACTATCCCTGCATATATCCGCATTGCTAACGACGAGCAAATGCTGGAAATGGCTTTGGTAGAAAACATTCAAAGAAAAAATCTTAATCCAATTGAAATAGCTTTAAGTTACAGACGACTTATCGACGAATGTAATTTAACTCAAGATGATTTAAGTATTAAGGTTAGTAAAGATAGATCTACAATATCAAATTTTTTACGCTTATTGAGTTTACCGGATTTAGTTCAATCGGCATTAAAAGAAAACAAGATAACAATTGGTCATGCAAAACCATTATCAGCAATTGATGATGAAGACTCTGTTGTTGAATTTCTTAGAATAATTCTTGAAAATAATTTGTCTGTTAGAGAGACCGAAAGGCTTATTAGTGAGAATAAAAAAACTAAAACCTCAAAAAAATCTACAAGCAAAGTACCTCAAGTAATGTCTGTAAATATGGCAAACTTTCGTCAGAATTTTATTAATAAAACCGGTTTGAATATGAAAATCAAAGTCGGAAGAAACGGTAAAGGTTCAATAACAATTCCTTTTTCATCAGAAAAGAATATTGAAGAATTTATGAAGTTATTTGAAAATGATTAAAAATGAGACGTATTCCGGTTCTTCTATTAATGATTTTCTTTTGTTCATCAATTGTCGGACAAACTGCCAAAGTTGAACAAACTACAATTCCTATTGAAGTTCCCAAACAACATTCTCCTAAAAAAGCAGGTTGGTATTCCGCTGCTCTTCCGGGTCTTGGACAAGCTTATAACAAAAAATATTGGAAAATTCCTATCGTTTGGGCCGGCTTCGGCGCAACAGGATATTTTATATACGCAAATGCAGGTCCAATGTCTAAAGCTAAAGCCGCTTATATTTGGATGAGCAATGGCTCAGAGGGTGAAGCACCAAATGACTTTGTAAATGATTATGACTCCCCTGCAAAATTATTAAGTGTTTACAATAGTTATAGATCTAATGTCGAGCTATTTACTGTAATAACTGTTGCTTGGTACGCCTTAAATATTATTGACGCTGTTGTTGATGCACATTTAACTGATTTTGACGTATCAGACAATCTTTCAATGTCAGTGTCTCCTTTTATTATGCCTAATTTAGGAATATCACCAGACTTATCTTTAACGAGTGGCGTTACATTAACAATTAAATTTTAAATTATGAATTGTTGTATTTTGGGTTACGGAAAAATGGGAAAAACCATTGAAAGACTTTTGTTACAAACCGGAAATAATGTTATTGCTGTCATTGACAACGAACAAGATCGTATTAACAAGATTAAAGAAATAAAACAATGCGATATTGCTTTCGAGTTTTCAATGCCTGAAACTGCTTATAATAATATTATCTTTTGTTTTGAAAATAATATTCCCATAATATGTGGAACAACCGGATGGACGGAAAAATTGGAAGAAATAAAAAAACTTTGTACAAATAGTAACCAAAGTATGATTTATGCGTCGAACTTTTCAATCGGTATGAATATTTTTATGCAAGTTAATAAGTACCTTTCTAATATTATGGCCAAATTTGATTTATATGATGTATCTATCAGTGAAACACATCATATACATAAAAAAGACAAACCCAGCGGTACTGCTTTATCTTTAAAAAATATTATTGCAGAACAGATGCATCTAACTGATGTAAACATTGAAAGTTTCAGAGAAGGCGAAATAATTGGTGAACATACTATTAGATACCGATCAAACGTTGATAATATAACATTAACACATGAAGCTATAAATAGAGATGCTTTCGCTGCCGGCGCAATTTTGGCAGCAAAATGGCTCATTGGCAAAAAGGGCTATTTTGAAATGACTGATGTAATTAATTCTTAAAAAACAAATAAAATATATGGATAGCGTAATTTTAACTTTCTTGATTATCAAATGGTTCTTTCCCATTTTTGCTTTTAAAATTTTTGAAGAAGCCGGATACAAATGGTGGTACAGTTTTATCCCCGGTTTCAATTATTATATTTGGATGAAGTTGACAAAAAGACCATTTTGGTGGTTTGCAATACTGATAATACCTTTTATCGGCTTTTTTATTATGCTCCTTCTTCAAGTTTCTACAGCTAAATCGTACGGCAAATTTAAATTATGGCAAGAAGCACTTGCTGTATTTTTTCCTTTTGCATACTTCCCATACTTAGGCTTTAGTAAAGATGAACATTATTACGCTGTTCGTCCGGAATACAAAAAAAGCACTGTTAGAGAATGGGTTGATGCAATAATTTTTGCAGTAGTAGCAGTAAGCATTCTTCGAATGTTTATGTTTGAAGCCTACACAATCCCTACATCGTCAATGGAAAAATCTCTTTTAGTAGGTGATTATCTTTTTGTGGATAAAATGAAATACGGCGCAAGAGCTCCAATGACTCCCCTATCGTTTCCTTTTGCTCATCACACAATGCCGCTAACAAAGAATGTCAAATCTTATAGCGAACTTATTAAATTAAATTATTACAGATATCCGGCATTAAAACAAATTAATAATTATGTCCCAATAGTCTTTAATTATCCTGAAGGAGATACTGTTTCAACAACATACCAAAGCAATGCAAGCTACTATTCTCTTGTTAGACAATATGGACACACAAGAGTAAATACTGACAAACGTAATTTCGGAGATATTATCGTACGCCCAGTTGATAAAAGAGAAACTTATATCAAAAGATGTATTGGTATTCCGGGTGATACTTTACAAATAATCGACGGATATGCACATATTAATGGTGTTAAAGAAAATCACAAAGGAATCTTAGAGTTCGAATATATAGTTAAAACTAATGGTTCTCAATTTAGACCTAATATCCTCTCAGATCTTGATATTACTGAAAGATATATTTTTAATCCTAATACCAGCGAATATAAACTGACTCTAACTCAAGAATCATACGAAAAAATTAAAGCTAATCCCATAGTTGAATCAATTACACCAAGCTTACAAACAAAAGAAGATTATTATAAGGATAATTGCATAATGTATCTTTTCCCATATAATACTAATTATGAATGGACTATAGATGAATACGGTCCGATTTATATTCCAAAAAGAGGAGATGTTTTAGAAATTAATTCGAAAAACATTTGCCTTTACAGCCGATTGATAGAAACTTATGAGGGAAATACTCTTAAAATTGATGGCGATGACATTTATATCAATGGAGAAAAAACCGATAAATATAATGTAAAAATGGATTACTATTGGATGATGGGAGATAATAGACATAATTCTGCCGATTCAAGATTCTGGGGATTTGTTCCTGAAGATCACATTGTTGGCACTCCATTTATTGTTTGGTTATCACTCGACAAAAACAAGGCTTTATTCCAAGGCAAAATACGTTGGAGTAAAACTATGAGAATACCGAAATAATTGAGAATTGAGAATTGAGAATTAATAATTAAAATATTTAAACATGAAAAAATTATTTTTAACTTTTGCTATATTAAGTTTAATAAGCATCAGCACATTAAATGCGCAAAAAGTTTTTACCGGAACAATAGAATATGAAATTACATATCCCGGAACTGAAGTTAATCCAATGATTGCTGCTTACCTACCATCAAGCGCAGTATTAACCTTTGGCACAAACAAATGTAAAACTGTTCAAGCATCAAGCGTTATGTCAACAGTAATAATCGTTGATGGTGACGAAAATTTATTTTACATATTATTTAATGGTATGGGACAAAAATTAATGGCAAAAGAATCTATTGATACAGATGAATTAAATAATGCTAAGCCTGAAATGAAAGTCTATGACGGCGAAACAAAAACAATTGCAGGTTATGAATGTGTTAAAACTGAAGTTATTGTTGATGACGGCAGTGGTAAAACAAATTCGTATTTCGGTTATTTTAGTAGCGATATTTATAATCCTACTTATGCTTTGGCAGGTGATTTAGGTACAGAAGGTATTCCTTTGGAAATAGACATTGAAATGGGTGAAATGAAAATGAAGATGATTGCCAAGAAAGTAAAACAAAGTAAGATTAAAGACAGTGAATTTAGCATCCCTGAGGGATATACAGAAGTTTCAATGGATGCATTACAAAACATGGGTATGTAATTGTATAATTTTAAATTTATATCATGGATAAAACGTATTCGGAAGAGCAAATTAAATATTTGAGTTTATTATCTCAAAAATTCCCGACCATTCAGTCGGTATGTACAGAGATTATCAATCTTGAGGCTATTTTAAATCTCCCAAAGGGTACTGAACATTTTTTAACTGATATTCATGGTGAATACGACACGTTCAGTCATATCTTAAGAAATGCCTCAGGCGTTGTAAGAAGAAAAATCGACCAAGTTTTTGGTCATACTATCAGTGAAAAATCAAAAAAACTTCTCGCTACTTTGATCTACTATCCAGAAGAAAAGTTGGAAATAGTTACAAAAACTATTGACGACTTAGACAACTGGTATTCAGTAATTTTAAGACGATTGGTGTATGTTGCTCGCGCTTGTGCCGACAAATATACTCGTTCAAAAGTACGTAAAGCAATGCCCGCAGAATACGCATATATTATTGATGAATTACTTAATGAAAATCCTGAAAAGAAAGAACAATATTATGATAGAATTATCAATACTATTATTGAAATTGACAGGGCAAATCATTTTATTATCGCATTAAGTAAGTTTATTCAAAGATTAACCATAGATAAACTACATATTATCGGCGATGTGTATGATAGAGGTCCGTATCCTGATAAAGTAATGGACACATTGATGCAATATCATAATGTTGATATTCAATGGGGAAATCATGATATTCTGTGGATGGGTGCTGCTGCCGGAATAAAATCCTGTATAGCAACAGTTGTTCGTATCTCTGCAAGGTACGATAATTTGGACACACTTGAAGATGCTTATGGTATCAACTTATTACCGCTTGCAACCTTTGCAATGAAAAAATATAATAAAGATGCTTGCAGTTGTTTTATGCCAAAAATAAGTTCAACGGATAATTATGATTCACTTAATATTAAATTATTGAGTCAAATGCATAAAGCTATTGCTATTATTGAGTTTAAATTGGAAGGACAAATTGTTCAAAGAAATCCGGAATTCAATATGGATAGCCGATTACTTTTAGATAAGATTAATTATAAAAAAGGAATTATTACCATAAATGGCATTGAGTATCCTTTAAAAGACAACTATTTTCCAACAATTGACCCAAAAGATCCTTATAAACTTTGTCAGGAAGAAGAAGAGTTGATGGAAAAACTTAAATTTTCTTTTTTAAACAGTCAAAACTTACAAAAACACATTAAGCTTTTCTTCTCAAAAGGCAGCATGTATCTTAAACATAATTCTAATCTATTATTCCACAGCAGCATTCCTTTAAATGCTGATGGAACCTTTAAAAGTATAAAAATTGAAGGTGCAGAATATTATGGTAAATCATTATGCGATAAGTTTGAAACTGTAACAAGACGAGCTTATTTAAACAGATGGCAACAAGGCGCTAATATTCAAGATTATGATTATGTATGGTACCTATGGTGTGGACCATGTTCTCCATTATTTGGAAAAGATCAAATGACTACCTTTGAACGTTATTTTATAGAAGATGAAAAAACACATAAAGAACATTTAGATCCGTATTACAATTACAGAGATAATAAAGAAACATGCAAAATGATTTTGCATGAATTTGGTTTAGATCCTGCTGTATCACATATAATAAACGGTCACGTTCCTGTAAAAGTAAAAAAGGGAGAAAGTCCGATTAAAGCAGACGGAATGTTGCTTGTTATCGACGGCGGTATGTCAAAACCATACCAAAAAGTTACAGGTATTGCCGGTTACACTTTGATGTATGACTCGTACAGTCTAATTTTAATTGAACATGCACCATTTGTTTCGCCACAAATTGCAATTGAAAATGAATTAGATATTGTTTCATCCAGATCATTGGTAACAAGAAAAAGCGATAGGATTAAAGTAGGTGATACTGATATTGGTGTTGAACTTAAACAACAAATTTCAGATTTAAAAATGTTACTTGATGCCTATCGTGAAGGTATGATCAAAGTTAAAGGTTAAAAAATCCAATATTAATCTGTTCAGATAAAATAAAAAAAGAAAAATATTGATATAAGTTTAATTAATTATACAAAAGATATTTTTTTTTATTATTTTTGCCGACAGTAATTAAATATAATTCTAAAATTTAAAATAACAAAAATGAAATTGAAACATTTTACATTAATGCTATTACTGATTAGCTCTATTTTTTATTCTGCGAGCGCAAAATCAGTAGATGAAGCTACTGCAAAGATTGTAGCAAAAAATTGTTTTTACGAATACATGAACAAATTTGAAACAGCTATTGATTTCAATAGTGTCTCTATTAAAAGCATCGAACTTAAAGTTTGGAATGAAACTCCGGTTATGTATGTAGTTCATTTTATTGACGGTGGTTTTGTGCTAGTTTCAGCACAAGAGTCAATGCCTCCAATCTTAGGATACAGCACAGAGTCAGGTTCAGTTTTTGACTATGAGAATGGAGCACCGGCATTTAAATACTTTATTGAAGACTTGATGAGATCTGTTGAATATGCAACAACTAATAACATCCAAAGAGACGAAGCTACTGCTTATGCTTGGTCAGTCTATGTTACAGACAATTACGAATCTTTATTAGCTTCAAAAGATGATGTTGAAGTTGGCCCTCTATTGGCTACTGAATGGAATCAAGATTATCCATACAATTATTATGCTCCTCTTGATGCTTCTGGCCCAGGTGGTAGATGTTATGCAGGTTGTGTTGCAACAGCAATGTCTGTAGTTATGCACCATTTCGAATGGCCACCTCAAGGAATCGGTTACTCAGCATACAATTGTACAGGATATGGTCCTCAATATGGTTATTACTCTGATTCAACATATAATTGGAGCACAATGCCAATTAAACTTACATCAAGTAGCACAGAAGAAAGCATTCTTGCCTCTGCCCTTATTCAATACCATGCAGGTGTTGCCGTAAGAATGATGTACTCCCCAGATGGTTCCGGAGCATATTCTAATGATGTACCTTACGCTATGATCAATCATTTTGATTATCCTACTACAACATTTACTCAAAAACAATACACCCCAAATTGGGAAAACCTACTAATTGAACAACTTGATTTAGGTTATCCGTTATACCATAATGGTCAAAGTCCTACTGAAGGTGGACATGCATGGAATTGCGACGGATATCGTATTGTAAGCGGCGTTACAACATTCCATCATAACTTTAACTGGGGTGGAAGTGGCAATGGCTGGTTCTCCTCTGCGAATCCAGGTGGAAGTGGAAGTGGAAGTGGATTTTCTAATGCTCAAGGTATTATGAAAAACTGTTATCCTAATGCAAGCAATTATCCTCCTTATGTTTCAGGTCATACAACTCTTACTACTAAATTCGGAAGAGTACGTGACGGAAGCGGTCCATTAAAAAATTATTTATCAAACACTGATGCTTCTTGGTTAATTTCACCCCAAGGTGAATATGATTCAATTGTAAGCATTGATTTAAGTTGGGAACAATTTGATTTAGCTCAAGGTGACTATGTGAAAGTTTATGACGGCGGCTCAGAATCTGCTGAACTTATTGGCGAATATACAGGCTCTACATTACCTGAAAGCATTAAATCTAGTGGAAACCAATTATACATTACATTTAAAACAACCGGAAGCGCCCCAGGATTTATTTTCACATATAAAGCTAATAGAGTTGTGTATTGCAGCGGATTGGCAAATGTTAATCAAGCAAGTTATAGCGTTATCACTAATCCTGATGATAAAAATTATAATCCGAATACATTATGTCGTTGGAATATAGTTTACAGCCAAAGCACAGGTGGCAAATTAACTGTACATTATATTGATACATACGATGAAAACGATTACCTAATGATATATGACTTAGGTACAAATGAAGTATATACTCTTTTTGGTCAACTTGAAGATCAAGTCTTTGAAATATCAAATGGTGGATGTATGATTACCTTTAAAACCGACAATATGAATACATCCGGCATAGGTGCATCTTTCACTTATGAAGATTATTATGTTGGTATTAATGATGTGAAAATAGGTGAACTTGAAATTTATCCAAACCCTGCAAATGATAAAATTAACATCAGATTAGAAAATAAAGATTCGCAAACTGTTTCTTATCAAATTACTAATATGATTGGTAGCGTTGTTATGAGAAATTCATATTCACACAACCAAGTAAGCAATCATACAATCGATGTTTCTTCATTAAATTCAGGCGTTTACATTATCACCTTGAAGACCAACCAAGGTACTGAGTCAAGAAAAATTATTATTAATTAATATTAATATGATATTGTAAAATAGAGACAAGGCAATGCCTTGTCTCTATTTTGTATATAAAATCTATTTAACATGAAAAAATACTGCATTCTGATCATTACATTTTTATGTCTGACTTATGTCGGGAATATTTATGCCCAAAACACCAAAGAAAGTAAAACAACCAAAGCAACAAACTCTACCGAAAATTCTGATAATACTGTTGAAATTCAACATCTAAACAAAGAAACATTCAAAGAGTTGGTTTGGGATTATGAAAAATTCCCAAAAGAATTTACATACCAAGGTGATATTCCGTGTATAATAGATTTTTATGCAAATTGGTGTGGCCCATGCAGACAATTAGCACCAAAATTATCACAACTTGCTGAAGAATATAAGGATAAAATTACCATCTACAAAATTAATATCGATCAAGAAAAAGAATTAGCTGCATTGTTCGGAGTAAGGAGTATTCCCGCAATACTTTTTGTTCCCAAATCAAATCAACCGCAAATGGGATTAGGAAACTTACCTAAGGAAAATCTTGTTGAAGCAATAAACAACGTTCTTCTAATCAAGCAATAAATTGATTCTACTACCACTTACATATTTCGGTCCGATAAGTTGGTGGAAACTACTACAATCCTCAAAAGATATTGTTTTCGACATTCACGAAAACTACATAAAACAAACATATCGAAATAGATGCACCATACTTAGTGCAAATGGAAAACTTAATCTAAGTATTCCTGTAAAAAAAACATTCGGAAATCATACTGCTTTTAAAGATATTAAAATTGAAAATAATCAGAATTGGCAAACGATTCATTCCCGGGCTGTAATGAGCGCATACAAAGCCTCACCTTTTTACGATTATTTGATTGATGATATGAATGTTGTTTGGACAAGAAAATATGATTATTTATTAGATGTGACTTTAGATAGCATGTCTATAATTTTTAAAATATTAAATATTAAACCAAATTTCAACTTATCTAATTCATACGTGAAAGCAGATAATAATGATATCGACCTTCGAAAAATAAAAAATTTTTCTAATTTTGTTGAAAATTCAGATAATGATAAATATCAACAGGTGTTTAACGACCGTTTTTGTTTTGAATCAGATCTGAGCATTGTCGATAAAATATTTAATACCAATTCATTATGAATCGATTCTTTAAATTTATTAAAGATAATTACAATCTAATCATAAAATTTTTACTGATTCCTGTAATTATTGTTTGTGCAATATATTTACTTCCACAAAGAAATTCTTTTAAATATGTTTACGAAATAGGTAATACATGGAACTATAATGATCTTGTAGCTCCTTTCGATTTTCCAATTAACAAAAGCACTTCTCAGTTAGAAAAAGAAATCAATGATATTCAACAAAATATAACACCATACTATCACATTAACAATGATATTAATAATGCACAAATTGAGAAATTTAATTCCGCATTGATATTGTATGCAAAAAATAATAATATTGACTCTGTTGATGTAGCTTATATTGTATCTATTTTTACCGAAATATTAAATTCCGGAATTATTTCATATGACGAATATACTAAGGATAAAAAATCTGATTATTTCATTTATCTTATTTCAGGAGAAAAAATAAAAAAGGTTTTTCTAAAAGATATCTATACATTGCCAAACGCTTTAGAAAAATTTTATTATGAATGTTCAAATATAAGTGATATTAACTTGAATGAAATAAACTTATTGGCCGAATCGTATTTTACAAACAATATTTTTCTTGATAGAAATAAAACTAATCAAGAGACTAAAAAAATTATTGATAATTTATCCGCTTCACATGGAAAAATTCATAAAGGAGAACTGATTGTAATTGAAGGAGGTATAATAGATAAAGATACTGCAATCATTCTTCAATCATTAGAAAATTCTTATGATTTTTATGATAATACTTGGACAGACAGTCGTTTTTCATTAACATTATTATACATAATCATTTGTATTACTTTTATGGTTTATCTATGTGTTAATAATGTTAATATTATTAAATTCAACAAATCACTTTTGTTAATAGTTTTAACAATTGCAGTTATTGTCGGATGGATAGCATTTATCAGATCAGGTAATCATCCAAAAGAAATTTACATAGTACCAATTTGTATTGTTCCGATTATATTTCGAGCTTTTTTTAATCATAAAATTGCAACATGGGGGTTATTTCTTACAACTTTACTTGCAGCATTACTTGTGCCTGATCCGTTCTATTTTTGTTTGTCGAATATTATCACAGGAATGATAGTTATTACATTTATTTCTAAACTTGAAAAACGTTCTCAATATTTTCTTGTAGTGCTTGTAGCTTTTATTTCGTATAGCGTTGTTTATATTGCATACAATTTAAGCAAAGCAAATACAATAACTTCAATCAATTTCCCTTTTATTCAAGAATATTTATTTAATTCAATATTAATTCTAACATCTTATCCTATAATTTTCTTTATTGAAAAAATATTCGGTTATACGACCGATGTAAGTTTAATCGAACTGTCAAATACAAACAATACAGTATTGAGAAAATTATCTACAGAAGCACCGGGAACTTTTCAACATAGCATTCAAGTTGCAAATATGAGTGAAAATGCTGCACGTAAAATAGGAGCAAATGTACTTTTAGCACGTGTTGGAGCGCTTTACCATGATATCGGAAAATTAGATACTCCATATTATTATTCCGAAAATCAAATAAAAAACACTAATCCTCATGACGATCTTTTACCTGAACAAAGTGCGAAAATTTTGATATCACATGTTACTCATGGACTTGAAATTGCTACTAAATATCATTTGCCGGAAATCATTAAAGATTTTATTAGGACACATCACGGCACAAGATTCACATCATTTTTCTATAGAAACGCTATAGAACAATATGGGAAAGAAAACATTAATGAAGACGATTTCAGATATCATGGGCCAAAACCTTTTAGTAAAGAAACAGCAATTGTTATGATGGCAGATTCTATTGAAGCCGCTGCAAAAAGCTTACAAGATACTGATGAACAAAATCTCACATACTTAGTAAATTGTATTGTTAACAAACAAATAGCCGAACAACAATTTAGCAATGCAAATATTACCTTTAAAGAAATTGAAATAGTAAAAAAAGTTTTTATTTCAAGCTTAAAGAGTAGTTTTCATTTAAGAGTTAAATATCCCGATAGAGTTGAAAATTGAAAGTTGAAAATTTATTATCATGCAAGGAATAGTATTAAAATCACAAATACCTCTTCGAGCCGAAAAAAGTCACAGAAGTGAAATGGTATCTCAATTATTATTTGGAGAAAGTTATACAGTTTTAGACAAAATAGATAATTGGTATTTTATTAAAACTAATTTTGATAATTACATCGGTTGGATAGATGAAATATCTTTTGATGAATTAATTTCTGAATATAATCTATATACTGTTTCCAATAAATTTCTCAAATTAATTGATGAAAATGATAATCATTTAATTATACCGGCAGGATCGATGATTCCTAAACCTAATAACAATAGTCTATTTACCATTAATAACAAAATTTACAAAATTGATGATGAGTTATTAAACAGTTCAAATATTATTGAATCCGCAAAATTATTTATTTCTTCCCCTTATTTGTGGGGTGGAAGAACATTTATGGGATTCGATTGCTCAGGCTTTGTCCAAATTGTTTATAAGATGAACAACATTTCGATTCCGCGAGATGCTTCAGAACAAATAAAATTTGGAAATTCAATCTCCATTATCCAAGAAGCGCATGAAGGTGATTTAGTGTTTTTTGGCAATGAAGACAGCATTACTCACGTTGGAATTTTAATTGATAGCGAAC